>JAUZRH010000117.1 GCA_030950555.1 Mariprofundus sp.
GTAGCTATCAAGGCCTTTGTTGATGGCGAGATGAATTTTCATGCCGTTATTCAAGTTATCACTCAAAGTGTGAATCATCTGATCTGTCAGATGTTCATTAAAGAGTGAGGATATTGCAGAGCCAATCGCCTGTTCACAACCAACCTGCTCGGAGATATGTGCAGCTTTACCTGTCGTGGTATCTGCGGCAATGAGTGCTCCTGTTCCGGCATTCATCACTTTTACTGAAGAAGTAACCTGATGTGTCTTCATCATCACGCCCTCCATAATCAAACTACTTGTACATCTAGTTTTGGCAATAACAACAAAATCAGCATTCAGCTGCGTTTTAATCAGCTGAATCCATTTATTATTACCCTCTATCAATGCTCTATCAATGGAATTACTGCGAATAAGTTTAACCTGCTCAGGGTCAATCAAGTTAAACTGCTTAGCCCGAAGCAATTTAATTATATTCGTTTCAGTGAGCTTAAGGCCTTTATTTTCACCATTTAAATATTCCTCAGTGATGACTGCGACACGTGGCATCTCCGCATCTATCTGTAACATTTTTAATGCCATCATTTCATTTTTTATGGATTCAGTGGAGAGCGTCAGAACTGCTTTAACACTCCATCCAGAATCTGCATGATGTGTTTCCTCTAAATCGCTTACTTTTTTTACAAACCCCTCAGACATGGTAAGGATTTTGTCATGCTTGACTTCAAAATTCTCCACGACTGTAGAACTTTTAACTAAACTTCCAAGCGCTTGCTCCACAGCGTTTCGCTTCATATCGCGCATTGCCTCAGCCTTACTCAGGCCATTACCTGAAGCTGCTATGGTGGCCTCATTAGCAAAAACAAATAATGGATTTAGCAAGCAGCCAAAAAAAGTTATTATAACACATTTCAACATCAATTTCATAAGTTCTCCTGATAGTTAAATATTCGTATTCAGTTCATCCGGCAAATACGTCGTGGCAGGCCATACTCTAAAATCATGAAATCGGAGCTAAAAAGACATACCAGTCAATTTTTTATGCGTAAATAACAAAAAAAATATAACCATATTTTTTACGCATGGAGTTTCTCAATAGCTTTGTAACTACCTCTATATTAATATCTGATAGGGGCGATAAACAATTCATACTTGAGAACAGACCGAGCTATTGCTCCATCAAACTTGAAAAAGCACTGTACGTCAACGGCTTGGTTGCCAGTTTTACTTTTTCAGCCATAAGTTGATGAATCAGCACATCATCCGCATACCCAGAAACCATTAACACAGGCAGGTCGGGTACCAGCTTTCTCATTTCAGCAATCAATTCCAAACCATTCATACCAGGCATCTGAAAGTCGCTGACAAGCATATCAAAGAGATCGGGTTGCCTTCTAAATTCAGCCAGGGCTGCACAACCACTACTCACAGCAATAACCTTGTAACCCATGCGCTCCAGATAGAACGTATGAATCTTCAAAACAGCTTTATCATCATCGACAAGAAGCACTGTCGCATTTGAATGAATCATCGGAAAATTTATAAACGAACACATATCCATACGGGCACAATAAACCATGCATGGACAAAAACTGTCGCGAATCATATTTCACACCAGAAAAAGATTTAGTGATTCAAGCATGGATTATCCAACATTCCCAACCCAAGCACAATTACAGCGCATGATTAATCACCCTCGCAGGCAAAGCGCAGTTTCTGCTAAGTGAGCACCATAACTGCGAGAGGCTACAAGCGAACCATCGCTTAGCCCTTGCGGCATACCTTCGGTATTTCCACTGCGACCATAAGGCCCCCACTGAAGACCACCATCACTATAGCCCGGCAACGATTTAGGAAAACCAACCACCAACATACCATGCTGAAGAAAGTTCGAGTGTAGCGAAATGAGCGTCTGCTCTACCCCGCCACCCGCACCACCAAAGCCGCCGCCAGTGGCAAACACCCCACCTAGCTTGCCTTCCAATGCCCCTTCCATCCACAGTTTGCCGGCTTGATCAATAAGTTTTTTCATAGGCCATGCCATCGAACCCATATGCACAGGAGCACCAAATATAATAACGTCAGCCTCCACTAGATCATCCAACGCTGTCATCTCCACCAACTTGAGCACAACAGTAGCGCGAGCATCCGCAGCCCTATATCCCGCCGCAATTGCTTCTGCCATTTTGCGTGTATTACCATAATCCGAGTGATAACTAATCAGCACCTGCATCCCCGACTCCTTGTATTCAATTTTTCATGCTTTTCAAACCTGTCCAGCCATGCTACGCTTGCAGCGTTTCATCACATAGGATATCTCAATGACTTTGATATTTCTACTATTGTGAGCTACTTGCAAAACTCTGGGTGGATGCATGACAATCCCACTTCGAGTGCATTCTAGGCTACAATGAAGCGCATGGTGGCTCCATATACTGAACGCAGCCTGGAAAAGCGTCAGAGTGGGAACTCAATCGTCGCGCAGAGGTCTTGCAATGGCTCTGGTGTCATATTTAAGCATAAAACCCAACAGGAGGCCACCATGGAGGATTTAAAAGGCTCGGAAGCCTGGCGCATATTCAGAATCATCAGTGAATTCACCGAAGGGTTTGATAAACTAAGCTCTCTACCATTATCAATTACTATTTTTGGTGCGGCACGCAGCAAACCCGGTGATGTTCACTATCGGGCAGCCGAAACACTCGCCAATAAGCTGGCCAAAGAGGGTTTTGGCATCATATCTGGCGGTGGTCCGGGCATTATGGAGGCCGCCAATAAAGGTGCCAACGAAGCTGGTGGAAAATCAATTGGCTTAAATATCACCCTGCCACAAGAACAGAAACCCAACCCTTATCAGAATCTATCGTTGGATTTTCGCTATTTTTTTGTGCGCAAGGTGATGTTTGTAAAATACTCAATGGGTTATGTCTGCATGCCCGGTGGATTTGGCACATTAGATGAATTTTTTGAATCACTTACCTTGATTCAAACCCATAAAATTTTCCCTATCCCATTGGTTCTCTATGGCAGCGTCTTCTGGTCCGGCCTGCTGGACTGGATTAAAACAACCGTACTCAGCGAGGGACTCATTGCTGAAGAAGATCTAGGACTCATCACCGTCACCGATGACATTGATGAAGTGGTGCGGATCATGGTTAATCATCGGGACTGGAAGGTCAACATGGTTGATAGCGCCCTCTCCCAGCACTATTTGTAACTAAAGCTAGGCATCGTTCAGTTGCGAGGTAACATAGAGCATCAACTTTTTTTATGGCTGGTGAAGGATGCCCAATAAAGTTATGATGATTTTAGATGCAAGCGGCTAACTATCTCTTCTGTAATCATTTGGTCACTGCCAAACACATCGGCTACAACCTCAGTGGCTCCGGCCTGGTAGAGCTGAAAAAGCTGCAGCTCTTTACGTGTCCTCACAACAATGGGAATCTCGGCATTGACCGAGCGCACATGCGTTATGATCTGCATGGCCGTATGAAAATCGATCATACTAAGCACGAGTGCAGCTGCCCTTTCCAGACCACAAGCATGCAGCAGTTCCAAACTACCTGCATCACCATAAGAGACGGGCTTCATATCCCCCATCCCTTGCCTAACCACTGTTTGATCCACGTCAATCGCCATACACTCAACACCCTCTGCTTGTAATAGCCCGATAGTGTGTTGGCCAACCCGCCCATAGCCACAGACAATCACATGTTTATTGAGCTTATGTGCTCGTCCTTGTATCTCCTGCTTAATTTCCCGTTGACTCTGTTTTACGGATTCGCGCATCAAACGAAAGGCTATTGGGCCATTATAGCGAATAATCAAGGGGGCCAGCATCATACTACAAAGCATGGCTGCCAACATAATCTGGCCTTCATCCTGCTGTAAAATATTCGTTTCCATCGCTATAATAAGAATAGCAAAGCCGAACTCACCACCATGAGCCAAAATTAGTCCCGTACGTATCGAGTCTATAGCGTTCCAGCCACCCAAACGGCAAAAAGAACTCACCAACACTGATTTCAACAGTATCATCAACAGCAACATTGCCAACACTTCTGGCCACTTGTCCGGCAAAATGGATATATCTAATAACATGCCAACTGTAATAAAAAAGAGCCCCAGCAATACATCACGGAAGGGGCGAATTTCCGACTCCACCTGGTGACGAAACTCCGTTTCGCTAAGCATCATGCCCGCAAGAAAAGCGCCTAATGCTAGCGTGAGACCAATCTGATTCGTAAGCCATGCAGAGCACAGTACAACCAGCAACACTGTCAGGGTAAATAATTCAGCCGAATGAAAACGCGCCACCTCCCTAAACAGCGGTCGAAGCACCCAACGACCAAAAGAGAAGATCAACAACAGAACAAGCGCACCTTCAGTGAGTGCCGTTACAACCGTTAAAACCGTCGTCTCGCCTGCTTTACCACTGAGCATCGCAACTAAAATAAGAAAAGGCACGACCATCATATCCTGAAAAAGCAGAATTCCTAAGCTATTACGACCATGGCGCGTCTGCAGTTCCGTCTGATCGGCTAACTGCTTGGTTACCAAAGCCGTCGACGACATAGCAATCACACCACCGAGCACCAACGCACTCTCCAGAACCATGCCAAGCGCAACGCCAACAACCGTCGTCACCCCTGCGGTAAGCAGCACTTGCGCACTACCCAAACCTAACACCACCGCCTTCATATGCATCAATAGAGCAGCCGAAAATTCCAAACCAATGGTAAATAACAAAAGAACCACACCGAATTCAGCCAGCAGACGAATCTGCTCCACATCATAAACCAGCGCCAAGCCATACGGGCCCACGGTGATACCCACAACCAGATAAGCCAGTATTGGAGGTAAACCAATGCGCAAAAAGAGCACCACCACAAAGACAGTCGCAGCCAGCATCACAACGGTATCATTTAGGTAATTCGCTTCCACTACACCTCCCTAAGGCATCGTAAATAGGCATTAGGGCCGCGGAAAGAATAAATCATCCAATTCTGCTGGTCTATAAGTCCGCATTCTGCGTTGCCACAGAGTTACTACCAAAGGCAGTAGGCTATCGCGCCCATTCAGGGCTTGCTTATGCGCTTGATTTGGCGCCTTGAATCCAACAACTATCCTGCGCATAACCTAGATACTTTATTCTTTCCGTGGCCCTTACTTTGTGCTTTGCTGTTTTTGTGGTAAGTCGTCGGTGGCTTTCTCAGTCAGAGGGCCAAGAACTATTACAGTTTTCTACGGCCGTGGCTCAGTTGCATACGTTAGAAGACAAGCAGTTATTTGTAAGCGGAGTATCCAGATTTCTGATTATACATATCTATCAGTTTGGAATCGGCCTTTGCACTGCCACCATTCTGCATTGCAGCCTGTGCTTCAGGCGAGATAGAAGCTTGATCTGCTTTGGATTGAGCTTGCGCTTGCTTCACAACAGCGGCTTTAGCTGGCGAGTTGCTCTGAGACTGCTGAAGCAGGCGGGATATAAAACCATCGGCTGGCGAAATAGTAAGTGCCACAACAATCTCCTTTTTGACTTTATTTTATTTAGGAATCAAAAAAGATCCCTATGTTTATAATCATCGGCTGAGAATTCTAAGACTTTAGGCCTAATTGCATCTTTTTTTTTATGCCACCTATTCAGACGTCAAAACCAGCCATGCTCTTTAAATGAAAGTACCTGTGTGCCCGCAATCAAAAAGTGATCCAAGGTCTTAAGATCCAATAATAAAGAAGCCTCTGCCATACGCCGCGTCAAATCAATATCTTCACTACTTGCTTGGGGCGTACCACCTGGGTGGTTGTGAAATAGAACCATTCCTTTGGCATCTAGTTCAAGCGCTCGTTTTATAACATTACGCGGATACACGGCAGCCCGATCCACCGTTCCCTCAAACAGAATCTCGGCCGCAATCAACCGATGCTGTTGATCGGTGAAAATAGCGCCAAAGCACTCCATGCCACGCCCCTGCAGCAATAAACGCAAATAGGCTTTAACTTTTTCAGGGCAATCAAAAACCGGTTTACCTGGAAGTTCCGAAGCCAAATAGCGCACTTCCACCTGACGGACCAAGCTCAAAAAAAAAGCCCCGCTCTCGCCCATACCTTGAATCTGTTTCAGCTCCACAATGGGTGCATCAAAAACACCCGCCAATGTAGTAAAGTGATGCAATAGACGTTTCGCCAACGGCTTCACATCAATGCGTAGCATCACATAGCCCAACAACAACTCTAAAATCTCATAGTCATGAAAGCCATCAAATCCCGACGTCAAAAAACGTTCTCTTAATCGCTGCCGATGACCT
This sequence comes from Mariprofundus sp., assembly GCA_030950555.1. Taxonomy (GTDB): domain Bacteria; phylum Pseudomonadota; class Zetaproteobacteria; order Mariprofundales; family Mariprofundaceae; genus Mariprofundus. Next base: position 6,288 of record JAUZRH010000117.1, read on the forward strand.
TTCATACTTTCATCCATAGGCTTATGCAAACCAATCACAGTAGATACGTCAATGATAAGTATCCCCCTAAAGAAAAAAGCTCGACATCTGCTCGCAACCGTTGTTACACTCTAGCCATGCGTCACCTTCGTCTACAACTCATCGAGCTGCTCGATCAGGCTCGCCTACAACATCGCATGGCACCAGCACAGCCTCGACTGCTTGCTGCGCTAGTACAGGACTTTCACGCCCTTCTACCAAAAGGAACGACGAAACGCGTAGCCATGCGCACGCGCACACTCAGCCATGGTGATATTCACCGCCATATTTTAACCATTCGCTGCCCCGACCAGGCCTTTTATCTAGATTCCATCAAAAGTTATCTCCTGCGCCAGGGTATCCAGCCCATTGGACAACAGACGATGGTGGCGCGCATGCCCTGTGGTCCAGATGGATGTGAATTGGAGTTGCGAGCCCCTGATATTCATGACGAAGATAATTTCATGTTTATCGCCATCCATATCTCAGCCACGCTCACACCTACCATTGAACCGCTAAACATGGATATTATCGCCGTTCTGCAAGCCGTCGATTTCTCAGTGCAGGACTTTTCAACCATGCGCCAGCAGGTTGGTCAATATATCGCACGACTGATGCCTGAAAAAACCGATGCAGCAGCCCTCCTCGACTGGATAAATGATAACCACTACCTCTATTTTGGCATCTCGGAGCAGAAAAAACGTCTCGGATTTATGCGCAACAAAAAAGTTACCGGCAGAATTGTTCCCGGCCTATTAGATGAGATCGAAGCATGCGGAAAACCAACGGAAGCTGGCATTGAGTGGCTCAACCTTATTGCATGCCAACATTATCTATATAGTGCCGCCAGCATTGATGTCATTCGAGTTTGCTGGACAGGCGCCCGCGAAGAACTGGAATATGCATATATAGTCGGTCATTTTTCACGCAGCGCCCGCTTTGCCAATGCCAGTTATCTGCCCATACTGGCCGCACGCTGGCGAGAACTCGCGGCTGACCCTCTACTACAACACTCAGCCTTCTATCGGCGCGAACTACGCACGCTTTTTGACCGCATGCCAAAACGCACACTACTCGCGACCCGAGCAAGTGATTGGTTAGCTCCGTTAAAAAGCATCATTGACCTTGCCGACCCACTACAGCTGGTCACCACAATTTTAAAATCGCAACATGGCCAATTAGACACGCTATTAGTCGCCATTGCTGCCAAGCGTTTTGGCCCCGTCGTTATGCAACGTATGATAGAATCCCTCGAGCAAGTGGGCCTATCCACCCACGCCTACGAGTCCTTTGGCATTGGTCCGCATCGCATCATCCTGATTGGTGTCGAGCAGTGCAAAAGCGATATAAACAGTGCAAAACTAAACACGCTGATTCGCCAAAGCATCGTATTCTGGAAGGATCTCGCCAAGGCAGAAGTGCTACGTCACGCCAGCTCATTCAACATACCCGACACATTGCAAGAGCTAGAGTCGATCCCCTCACTCTATCAAGACCTTTTCCCTCCGGCCCAATTTACGCGCGATCTGAAAATGCGCCAGCGCGTACTAGCGAATGGTCACACCTGTGTACATATTACACCGAAAGCCAAACAGCATGACCTTGTTGAACTTCACATCTACTCACTTGAACAACCATCTCTAGGGCAATTGGTGGATGTCATCCGCTCCTTTTCTCTGGATCCTATATCAGAGTCGGTATTGCCCTTCGGTCGCCACATAGAAGCTACCCAGAGCTGCATTCACATCTCGGTACTAAGTTGCCGAGCCACTCGTCACCTTGACAGTGCTGATATTCAACGCTTACGCCGTGGCATCACCCAAGTATTAAACGGCGCCGCTGATCACGATACCATTAACGCCCTGATGATTAGCGCAGCGCTCGACATCAATGAATTAGCCATACTAATCACCCTGCGCAACCACTTAATCCAACTCCTACCTGATGCCGCCCGCCTGCCTTTAACCGATATGATGTTGCGCCATGCGAAGGTCAGCGGCTGCCTGTTACGTCTATTTGCTGCCAAACATCTATTAGGTATGCCTGATGACTTTTGCCAAGAAACTGCAAGCAATTTTCACCAAGCCATGCAAGATGTTGCAAGCCTCACCGATGATCGCTGGTTTAGAGCACTGGCAGAACTGGTTGAAGCAGGCTTGAGAACAAATGCCTTTATTCGAGAACAGGGTACTCCCATCGCCATTAAAGTGGATACGATGCAGCTTACCTTTGTCCGTCACCCCTTACCATGGCGGGAAATATTTTTACATGGCACCCATGTAGAAGGGGTTCACCTGCGTGCAGGCCCCATTGCCCGTGGCGGTATCCGCTACTCAGATCGGCCAGCTGATTTCCGCACGGAAGTGCTGGAACTAATGAGCACGCAAACCATCAAAAATGGGCAGATTATTCCAATTGGCTCTAAAGGAGGCTTTGTTATACGTGGCGGCAGTGGCGCTGATTTTGTGCTTCAGCAATATCATCAATTTATCCGCACACTGCTAGTAATGACAGATAATCTTGTAGATGGCACCCTAGTACCCCCCAAAGGCATAAAGATCCCTGCTTATGATGCCAATGACCCCTACTTAGTGGTTGCCGCTGATAAAGGAACAGCCAGCTTCTCCAATGATGCCAATGATGAATCTCAAGCTGTCAATTTTTGGCTCGATGATGCTTTTGCTAGTGGTGGTCGCTTCGGCTACGACCATAAAGTCGTAGGCATCACCGCTCGTGGTGCCTGGGTTTGCAGCACCCACCTGTTTGCCAAGCTAGGCATGAATGCCAATAGTGATCCCATCTCCTGCGTTGGTATTGGCGATATGGGCGGTGATGTATTTGGCAATGGCTTGTTACTTAACCCCTGTTTACGCTTACTAGCCGCTTTCAACCATCGCCATATTTTCCTAGACCCAGCACCGGATGCCCTTAAAGCTTTCACTGAGCGTCAGCGCCTGTTTGCCGCCGGTGGCGCTGCTGGCGGCTGGGATCATTACAACCCGAAAGCCATTAGTGCTGAGGGAGGCATCTTTGAACGTCATGCAAAGCAGATTAAACTCTCTGAATCGCTGCGTAAAATATTAGCTATTGAAGCAGAAGAACTTACCGGTGACTTATTGATTCAAGCCATCCTTAAAGCTCCTGTTGACCTGTTATACAATGGCGGTATTGGCACCTATGTCAAAGCCAGCACAGAAAGCCACTCACAAGCCAGTGACCCAAGCAACAATGCCGTCCGCGTAAACGGCTCAGATTTACGCTGCCGTGTCGTATGCGAAGGTGGAAACCTTGGTTTCACCCAAAAAGCACGCATTGAATACGCCCAAGCCGGCGGCTTGATCAGCACCGATGCCATGGATAACTCCGCTGGCGTAGATATGTCTGACCATGAGGTCAATCTGAAGATCCTATTCAATATTCCAGCCGTGCGCATGCCTGTGAAAAAGCGAAATCGACTCTTAGCACAGCTCACCCATACCATTACGGAGCAATGCTTAACAGACAACCTATTACAATCACGCACCCTAAGCATGGCGGAATTTGACGCCCTCAACTACCCACCCCGCGTCCAACGACTGCGCGATGGCTTAGACAATCAGGGCTGGCTCGATGCCGCCATCGCCCCTCAGATAGATGACAACCAACTATTACACTTACGTCCGCAACTCTCGATATTGCTCGGACAGGAGAAGAACCGCATTCACGCCCGCCTCTCTGCAACAAGATTTGATATTAGCAGTAACTTTAGCAAACAGGCATTGCTCGATTATTTTCCTACCCCACTCCATCGCACATACAAGCATGACTTTTCGAACCATCCCTTGGCCAATGAAATCATCAACACCCAAGTAACCAACCATGTCGTCAACCATATGGGTCTATGCACCATCCATCACCTTGAAACTCTTATGAATGATTCCACCAGCCACATTGTCGAAGCATTATTGATTGCCGAAACAGTGCTTGGCACCAAACCTCTGCGGCAAGCTATCTGGGAAAGCATTGATAACATCGAACTGACCACTCGTTTGCAACATGAACTACAACAGCATCAGATGCTCTTTGCTGAAAACATGCTCCGCCTCTGTCCAGTTGATCAACTGGACAAGGGATGGATTAGCAAACAGAAACAAGGCTTACAGCGCTTCTGCCTGCAGATGAAGACAGATATTAAAATCAATCCCGAGCTTCGCACATCAGGCCTGTCCGACGAACATCTCTTTCATTTAGCAACGCTGCCGCTGCTTGCACAATCAGCTTGTGCCGTTCACTTGGCCTCACTAATGGATATAAGCTTGAACCGCTGCCTGATCGCCAGTCGCACATGTCTTGCAATCTTACCGTTCGATGAGATGGAGCGCCCACTACGCTCGCCTGAATGGGCTGATGATGATGCCCACAACTTGCGTCGTGAGTGGTTACACCGCCTAACCCTGTTACAAAAACGCGCCATCACCCAACTACTAGAAAAGCCAGGTCAACAGTTTGAGCTGCTCGCTCACGACTTATGGCAAACACACCCCTACTGGCCAGAAATCGAATCCTTTCAGAAGCAGAAGGATGATCTCACCATCTCCCAGGAAGCCCGCCGCATGCGCTTAATGCTAGCCTTGACCCGCTTGGAAGCCATCGTAGAACAACAATCACCATAACGATTCAACATTTTACTCTCGAAAAATAAATTCGGTAAAGCGGACCCCAGGTCAAGGACAGGTGGTTGGTTACTTTAAGAGTACCTCCCCCCCAGTAGTGTTTTTTTGTGAATCCACTCATTAATCACGTCAAGTTTAGCTATGCCGCCAATGCTTTTTTATGCTCGCCAAAATGCATTTCTTGGCACCCGTCACCAAATATAAAAAATTGTTAACACTTTACGTTACCTCACAGCTGAAAGATATCTCTTCATCTTCCGTAAGCCAGATGAATCATGGGCGTTTTTTATTGATTTCCTCACCCCAACCCTCTCCCTCCGGGAGAGGGTTGGGGTGAGGGGATCGACTATTTGGCGAAGCCTTTTCCGCCTTAAGAAAAGCCTTAATGTGTAAACCGGAAAATGAAGGATGCCCCACTTTGGCCCATTTCCGCGCTGTTGTTTGCTCCATGGAACCACCATGCACCTCATTCCACCTCAAAAATGGACTCAAAGTAGGATTGCCGCTCATCCACCCAGAGTTTTGCAATTGGCTCTGTTGTAATCCTTATTATCCCGTCTTAAAAGGGAAGCGTATCATTTCAAAGTAGTCTGCAAAAGACTGTTGGATTGTTTCCTCAGCATAGGCGATATGCTCGTCAGATAATAGCTCGAAAAGTTTTCGCTTCTTCTTCGATAAACTGCCATCATTTTGGACACAAAGATTAACCAGTAAGGTTAAATCCTTGTCTGGCATACCGTGTGCATCATCAATAATACGTTTGG
>JAUZRH010000118.1 GCA_030950555.1 Mariprofundus sp.
CATCCATCGAGAACTTCATCAGGAAGAACTCGTAAATGCGGCCAAACACATCACCACTGATGCTCTTTACCGCATCTTTGTTAAATACGCGGATTAATTCACGCAGCAGGTCGGTATCCATTTCCTGGTAGTTTTTGGGCAGTACGCCTGCGAGGTCAGCGTATTCATCTTCGATCAGTTTCATGGCGTTGTTCACTGCTTCACTGACATCCGCAGCTTCGGGCAAGTTGGCCAAATATTCGTACTGCGATTTTTCCGGCAACATCATCGCACCTGCTGCAAGGAAGTCCGCTTTGTTTGCAGCGCGTTTGCCACGTGGCCCGTCTGGAATAGCCGCGACAATAGCATCTTTGGCTTGATCATATCGATTTTGGGCAAAGCGCAACAGAATTAAGCCCAACACGGGATCTTTATATTCTGCAGCAGTGAGCTTGGAATTCGCTCGCAAGGTATTGGCGCTATCCCAAAGTTCTTTTTCAAGCTGCTTGATTTGCTGTTGATTCATTCGTTATAGTTCCCATGTTTTTTCGACGAGAGTGAACTGTCTGATTAGCGCTGCGGAAATAAATAAGTATCCCACACTGCGAAGAATAAGAGTTCGGGTTCAAGACGCACTGTTTGGCGCATAAGCAAGCCTTGAATGGGCGCGATAGGCATCACTTCCAACAGAAGACTGATACTCCAACGCAGAAAGCGAGCTTTTAGACCAGCAAAAAAGATGATGTGGTTTATGTGATCCTTAAGCTCAACAGACGCTTCTTATTACTCACACAACACTCCCTTTCCCTTCAAACAGGACTGACTGTATCCATTTTGATCGCAGGAGCAAGAAACTATAGTGATTCAAGTATGGCTTGTTCCTCATTACCTAGAGAGCTATCAATGTCATCTGACAACTTGGAGACGGCATTCAACCCAGTGTTGCACTCCAGCAGATGATACAAGCGCCAGCGCCCATGCTGCTCATTGGTCAGTCGCTGGCAGCGGAAAAGCTTGTTTTCTCAAGGTAAGCCAAAGAACATTTAGGAAAAATGCGGTAATGATGTCAATATTGCGACTACGTAGGAGAGCAATGATGAATGATAGGTACAGGCCGGTATATTCGACTGAAGAAGGGCAGACGGGCAAGCCTATGGAGAAATCTTCCGGCAAAAAGCGTCGTCCGGAAAACAAACAAGCCAGCATCATTAAGAATCCGGCCAAACAAGGAATAAGAATACGCCGTGAAAGCAAGGGTCGGGGCGGAAAATCGGTCTGCGTGATTGATGGGCTACACCTGAATTCGGTCGAACTGAAAACGCTGCTCAAAAAAATGAAAGGGTCACTCGGTTGTGGCGGTGCGGTAAAGGGTGATGAACTGGAAATCCAGGGCGATCACCGTGAAAAGCTGCTTCTTTTACTGGAAAAAGAGGGCTATAAAGCCAAGCTCGCGGGTGGCTAGCAGAAGCATAAAAAAAGCGGAGTGCCTGCTCCGCTTTCATTCAATGTCTATTTTGAGGATGCTTCTGTCTACTGCTTTGCGCAGAATACAATAGCTTTATGACAACGCTGTGACACAGATCACATCTCATCATAAAATGGCAAAAAAGGGCATCCTTCACCAACCATAAAAAATAGTTGACACTCTCCGTTAGCTTACAGCTGAAAGAGGCCCCTTCATCTTCCTTAGGCCGGATTAATCTTGGGCGTTTTTTATTGATCCCCTCACCCAAGCCCTCTCCCTGAGGGAGAGGGCTTGCACTATTTGGCGAAGCCTTTTCCGTCTGAAGGAAAGCCCTAATGTGTAAACCGGAATATAAAGGATGCCCAAAAAAGTCCCTGATTACGTACAAAGCTCAGCTATCTTTCGGTCTATTAAAAAAGAAAGGTAATACACCCCTTTAAACTAAAGACACAAACACAAGCGAGCCATCAGGTGAATACTCTTTATGGTAGAGAGTATCCTCTGGGGGACGACACACGAATAAGGCAACAATCATAGCTTTTTAATTCGAGTTAGTCGTGGAACACGGTGAATGCCGCTTGCGGCAGAGAAGGTGCCCGGGGTATCAGTGGCTAAATGGCTCTGACTGTAATGCTTGGAGCGGGGGCGCGAACCCAGATATGAAAGAACACAAAAAATATTGAAATTAATGATTTGGTGGATATTTAGGCATCCTTCACCAACTATAAAAAATAGTTACGCTTTACGTTACATCACAGCTGAAAGATGTCTCAGCATCTTCCGTGAGCCGGATGAATCATGGGCGTTTTTGTAACTACTCAGCCCCCCCACAAAAATGGTTGTAACTGCTCAGGTCGCTCCTGATTTGTTCGAGTTCAAGGAAGAAATACGTAGTGTGCTCCTGCACTTGGGGCCGCGAAAAAAATAAAACATCCAATGATGCTGGTCTATAAGCTCGCCTTCTGCGTTGTAGAAACAGTTACTACTAAAGGCAGTAGGCTATCGCGCCCATTCAGGGCTTGCTTATGCGCCTGTTTCTACGCCTTGAATCCGACAACTATCCTGCGCACCTTTTGGATATTTTATTATTTCCGAGGCCCTTGAGTATTTTTGACGCAGAAATCGGGCAAATCAGGGGATGACCTGAGTAGTTACGGCGTTTTTTATTGATCCCCTCACCCAACCCCTCTCCCAGAGGGAGAGGGTTGGGGTGAGGGAATCGACTATTTGGCGAAGCCTTTTCCGTCTTAAGAAAAGCCTTAATGTGTAAATCGGAAAATGAAGGATACCCATATCTGCCCCCTGCCATCGGATTTTACGGTGTAGACTTGTCATTCTCTGTCAGTCTTCTAGGCTTTGATCATGCAAAAAATTCTAGTCAGTGCTTGCCTAGTAGGGGCCAAAGTTCGTTACGATGGCGGTGATAGCTCACAGCCGTATGGACTACTCAATCAGTGGCAACAGCAGGGACGCATCATCACCCTCTGCCCTGAAGTCGAAGGAGGCCTACCCACGCCGCGCCCACCTGCCGAAATCCAAGAGGGTAATGCTGAATCAGTGTTACGTGGAAAAGGGGTGATAAGGCGTCAAAATGGTGAAGATGTCACCGATGCTTTTGTTCATGGTGCCGAGCTTAGCTTGCAACTCTGCTGGAAATATAAGCTGAAAATCGCCATTCTTAAAGAGGGCAGCCCCTCCTGCGGCGTATTGCTGATCAATGATGGTTCATTTTCCGGCCACAAAATTCATGGTCAGGGTATCACAGCCAGGCTGTTAACACGCCATGGTATTTCTGTGTTTAACGAGTTTCAACTCCACCTGGCAGATCAACGCCTGCAGGAGCTCGATAAGCTACGGTTAAATGGCTAATTTCAACACCCACATCACGGTAGCTGCGGCCGGGTCATTCGTCGCCACCGCCATCTGCATGCAAGCCGGTGCAGTCACACAGGGGCAGGCAGCAGCTCTCTTTAGTTTTGGCACCATCGCCGGACTGCTACCTGATATCGACTCCGACCACTCTATTCCGGCCCAATGGATTTTTCGTCTATTTAGCCTCGCCACCGCACTATTTATTCTATTTTTCTTCCAAGCTGAAATGGGACTTTGGCAACTATTGGCAACAGCCGCCGCAGGCGCAATTTGCATGCGCTTTGTTATTCTAAAAATATTCACCCATCTGACAACACATCGTGGCCTCTTTCATTCACTTCCAGCAGCAATACTGGCAGGCCTAGCGATGATCTGCATCGGCCAGAAGCTGATGCATTGGTCGTTATCATTTACATGGCTGGCTGCAGCTTTTGTAAGCTCCGGCTATCTATTGCACCTACTGCTCGATGAACTGTTCAGTGTAAACCTGATGGGAAGCAGCTTCAAAAAGTCATTTGGCACTGCTCTGACAATTTTCTCGCGTGAGAGCTGGCTCTCCTATCTTCTACTGTATATAGCTATTGCCATTGCTATCATACTGCTGCCACTCCCCCCTATAGCAACCCCACTACAAAGTTAGGGCCGCGGAAAGAATAAATCATCCAATTCTGCTGGTCTATAAGTCCGCATTCTGCGTTGCCACAGAGTTACTACTAAAGGCAGTAGGCTATCGCGCCCATTCAGGGCTTGCTTATGCGCTTGATTTGGCGCC
>JAUZRH010000119.1 GCA_030950555.1 Mariprofundus sp.
TAGCAATGAACGCCTATAGATACTATGGGTGGGTGCTGAGTAGTTACAAATCATCTTTTGATGATCGGTCCATCCTATTGGCAACATGTTTTTTGAAAAAAGTGTCAACTACTTTTGGGGTTATATGAAGGATGCCGTTTATATCTTTCTGTCTTTGTGGTGGGCGTTGAAGGAGTCGGCTTTAGTTTGCTGCGCGGAGATCAATGGGTTCAGCTATAATTTGCCCAGAATTCTGTTTGAGAACTCATGGTGCCAATACGCTCGATTAATTCATCGACGGTGGCCTGTTGGGAGGCAAAATTCATGTGGTCTGTCTGCACAATAAGCAGTGGTGCCTCTTTATAGTGAAAGAAGTAGTTATCATAAGCGGTGATGACTTTTTCCAGATAGCTCATGGTTAGGTTTTTCTCGATCGGGAGATTGCGACGGCGAATGCGCTCCATGATGATATCAGGCTTTGATTGCAGGTAGATCACCAGATCAGGCGGTTGAATCTGTGGGGTGACTAATTGGGCCACCTGCTCATAAATAGTCAGCTCATCGGATGTCAGGGTAATAGTTGAAAAAATATAATCTTTAGCAAAGAGGTAGTCCGTGATCAAGCCTGATGCAAGCGTCTCTTGCGTATCGATCGTTTGATGTTGTTTAAGGCGAGAGAAGAGAAAAGCGAGTTGGCTGGCCAGCGCATGGTGGGTTGGGTTTTGATAAAATTGTTCTATAAAAGGGTTGTCATGCGCTTGTTCCAGACGTCTGTTACAGCCTAATTTATCTGCCATTTTTTTTGCTAAGGTAGTCTTGCCAATGCCAATGGCTCCCTCAATGGCAATGTGGCACTGATTGAGGGGACGGCCGCGAGCATCTAAACTACTACTCGTTCCAGTTATGCATGCTATATCTGAATCTACCATATAAGTCCTCTTTTTAATGGCTTCTCTACGATTAATAAGTTTGCCAACAGTGTAGAAGCTGTTTGGTTCAGAAGGGGATGATGCCAGTTTGGATGAATATCGCAAAGTGGACGTAAAACAAATTGCCGCTGCTGCATCAGCGGGTGAGGGATAGTTAAGCGTGGAAGTGTGATTGTTTGCTTGTCTATAGCGATGATATCTAGGTCCAGCGTGCGGGCTCCCCAATGCTCTATACGTAAGCGTCCATGTTGATTTTCAATATTTTGCAGCTCGTTAAGCAGTACCAGCGGCTCTAAGGCGCTGTTTATGGTGATGATGGCATTGTAATAATCAGGCTGTCCTTCGGGACCGATCGGAGGGGTGCGATAACAGCGGGATGATGCCATCAGGCGTGTTGAGGCAAGTGCTGTGATGGCCTTGCGCGCGCTGTGAAATGCTGCGGGTACATCACCTAAGTTGCCACCTAAAGCGATGTAAAAAGTTTTCATGCCGTGAGGGCCACGCCACCACGGCGAGGATCTCCGGCAGCTTGAATATGACCATGACAATCAATTGCGATGCCATGCACGCCGCCAAAATAGAGGTTTTTTTGTTGCCACTGATTGATTGACCAGCCCATGGAACGTAATTGTTCATGCTGTTGTTGATTTAGTGCCCCTGGCTCACAATCAACACTTTGTCCCTCATTGTGTAGACGTGGAGCAGCTATGGCCGGCTCAATCTCTTTTCCTTGTAGCAGGTGCTGGGTTAATACCTGCAGTATCGCTCCGCGTAGGCGGTTAGAGCCTCCGCTACCGAGGACAAGGGTCGGTTTTCCCGCCTTGGTAAAAATGGATGGTGCCATCATCGATGATAACGAACTGCCAGCAGAGAGTTGGTGGAGGCCGAGGGGATTGATGTCAGCTTCCCCAAGCATATTGTTCAGGTGAATGCCGCTCTCAGGCACGACGATAGCAGAGCCTTCACCATTACTGCTGGTTAGCGATACTGCTAGGCCGTGACTGTCGATGACGCTAATATGTGTTGTGCTCCCATGCCTGTTTGCAGTTTCGCTAGCGGGCACTTCAGTCGTTTCTCCATGTAAGCGCTTGATGATAGCCCTGCATCCCTGGGCAATTTGTGCGGGGTCTAATGTCTTAGCGATAATGTCATGGTGATAAATATCTCGATCAAAATGGTCGTGTCGCAGCAGGCTGGAAGCGTGTAAGGATTCCGTGAGTAGTAGCGGTAGCTCGGCTTTGCCTTGGAGTTGATCTAGCAGGATCGCAGCATAAGCGATCAGTAGACCACCAGATGAGGGAGGAGGGTTGGTTAGCAGCGTGCCGCTAAATAGTGGTATCGAGAGTGGCTTACGAACCTGTACCTGTTCAGCCGACATATCATCCATGCTGAGTAGGCCGTAGGGCGTGCAGCTGCGTACAATAGCTCGGGCTAAATCACCATGGTACATCTCATCAATGCCTTCAATGTGTAGCATTTCCAGCGTGTTAGCTAGTGCTCTATTGCAGAAATTATCCCCCTCTTGGCGTAGCTTTCCGGAAGGAGCATGTAACGTCATAGAGCTTGAACTATCGGTGAGAATAGGACGTAATAGCTCGATAAGTGAGCCTTGTAGAGCATTTAAACGAATGCCGCTACGGGCTGCATCAATGCCCGGCGCCATGACCTCGCTAAGTGGTAGTTTTCCATGCTGGCGGTGGGCCATAAATAACATCGCAAGCAGTGAAGGCGCAGCGACAGAACCTTGGCCAATATGGAAGGTTTGTAGCTTGTCTCCAAAGTCAATCTCTACAGCTTTAAGTTTGGCTTTGATGCCCGCTATCACCTGGCCGTAAGGCATGCGTGGAAAGCCGTCATAAAGTGTTGGTTTTAGATGCTTTCCAGCGACCAGCATAAAACCACCTCCGCCTGCTGATGTGAGCACGGGCTCGGCTATGAAGGCAGTGATTTGGGCGGCGATAGCGGCGTCGACTGCATTGCCGCCCATGCGAAGCGTTGCAATAGCAGCTTCGGCTGTTGCGGGGTGGCCCGCTGCAACGGTGCCCGGGCTTTCTCTGGTTTTATGTAGCGAACTGCTCACTGTTTGTGTTGCTGTTTAATGATGCTATTAGAATGCATTTTCGCAGCCATGGATTTCTGTAATTGTTGTGCTTTTTTACGGTTTTCTACAGGGCCACTCCAAACCAAATATAATGGTGGCCTGCTAATAATATGTGCATGCCAGCCCAAATGGCTGATCTGATCGGCCAAGCCTTTGGCGCGACTCTGCGCTTTAAAGGCGCCTAATTGGACATAAAAGCCAGCTTTAGTCCGGGCTGCATGAGCTTTGGAGGGGATGGTTTTATGCACAGTTATTTTTGAGCTATCGTGTTTTTGCGCTGTTGGCTTGCTCCGTAGAGGGGGTTTCTTTTTAGCATCGATGAGAGCAGGTATGAAAGGTTTGCTCGCCTCTTTGATGAGCTTGCTGGGCTGTTGCTCAAGTACTATATCTTGCTTATTATCGGCTGTGGTTTGTTCAGCGTTGAATAACTTGGCGAGGTCGAACTCAAACCATTGTGGGCGCTGTGAAGCAATGAGTATGGTGATAAGGCAACAGCCCGCGACCATCCATGCTACACGCTGTTCAATAGCTGAAGTATGCCAATGTGTTTGCTCGGGCATCAGGCGTTACGGCAGCAGGACTTCATCAAGCTTGTTAGCAAAGCTTTCATAGCGGAATGGTTTTTGCAGAACATTAAACTCTTTATCACCAAAGCGTTCATAGAGGTCTTCCGGATAACCGGTGATAAACAGGATGCGTCCCAAAATGCCCGGATTTACCTGCTCAATAGAGGTGTAAATTTCATCACCGGAGAGTTTGGGGATGCGCACATCCAACAATACCAGACTATACTGATCACCACGGGCCGTTAATTCAAACAGGCTCTCTACAGGGTCGCTCATGCTGATGATTTCACCTTTGATCTCTTTGTTGGTGATGTAACGGTTTAAAAAAGCTGTTAAAATGGATTGAACAGAATCTTCATCATCAATGATGAGTACTTTAAATGTCATGGCCGGTTGATCTCCTTATCTCTTATTATGAATGGTGCTGTTTACTTTGTAGCATGCTTGATGGATTTACCCGAGCATTATTAAAGCGCACACCCCAATGCAGATGTGGTCCTGTTGCACGTCCGGTTTCGCCCACTTTACCAATTTCACTGCCTGTTTTTATCCACTCACCCTTTTTAAGCGTAGTTGATTGCATATGCGAATAGAGCGAGACTAATCCATTTCCATGCCCAATAGCCACCGTTTTGCCGTTTAGATACATATCAGTGACCATCAGTACCGTACCAGCCAGGGGAAGGCGAATCGAAGAACCGGCCGGAGCGGCAATATCGATACCTGAGTGTGGGGCGCGTGGCTCGCCATTTACATAGCGCTGCGCGCCAAAAGGGGTGGATTCAATGCCTTTTACAGGCAGGAAGTGCATGACAATATTCACCTTAGCTTTTACCGGTTCAATATAGGTTGCTTTGAGCGTCTTTACCTCTTGGCGTATGCGATGAAGGGTCTTTTTATTAAACACCGCCATGCTCTTTTTGACCGTGATACGAGAAATACGGAAGTTGCCTTTATTGACAAGCAGTGTATCGGTTGACAGTGATTTTTTACCCTGTTTCCAGTGGATGTTGTAATGCTTGGGCTTTTTCTTCATGTCCACGCCGACCCAACCCCGCCATGCTCCGTTAGCCAAGGCTTTGACCGGCCAGCTCTTGCCAAAACAGTACAGGCTCGGCTTCTGATTGCTGTGATTTAGTTCAATGGCGATGACATCACCCTGAGTAGCGCTATATTCACTAGCATGCAGAGGCGTGTAGCAAAGCATGAAGAGGGTGAAAAGGTAGGTAAATCGTTTCAAGTTTGTCTCCTTTGTAGGGTTTCTATACGTGTGGTTGCCGATCCGTCGTGAAATTCAACACGCAACAGTTCGCCACTCTGCAATTGTGCGCTGCCTGTGACTAGTTTGTTGTGTGCATCATAATTCAGACTGTAGCCACGGGCGATAATATTTTTTTTATCATAGGCTGCTAGTCGGCCGGTGTATAGCGCTAGTTGGACCCTATGAGTGTGAATATAGGTGCTCAGTAGCTGCTTGAAATGCAGGTTTTGTGGCAATAGCTGTTGTTGGCGCGGGGCTATGAGACTGTTAGCGGCCATACGTAGTTTCTGACTGGCCATTTGTTGCGTTTTTTGCGTGGATTGGAGAGCATTGTGTAGGGCTTGGTGGAGCTTATTGAGGGTGGCTGTTAAGCGATGGCGGCGCTGGTTTAATTGATGGTCCGGCTCTTGGGCACTTAACTTTTTCTCAATCAAGCGCAAGATGCTGCGTTGCTGGTGAAAAAAAGTGTGCTGCTGATGTTGAAGGCGGCTCTCTAATTGTTGGAGCTGGTGGTGGCGAGCGTCGGTCAGCCGTTGCCATGCATGCACCTGACGGTGCATAAGCGTTTGGTTGTGGCGATAACTATGCGCTATTTTTTGACGTAAAATACTACTTAGAGCGGCAACTCTAGGCAGTTGGCGTCGTAAATCATGGCGAGAAGGTGAGCTAAGTTCGGCGGCGTTGGATGGGGTAGCAGCGCGTAGATCGGCAGCATAATCAACAAGTGTGGTGTCTATTTCATGGCCAATACCTGAAATAATAGGGATCGGACATTGCACCACTGCCTGGACAACGGATTCATCATTAAAGCACCAAAGATCTTCGATGCTACCGCCACCACGAACCAGTAAAATAATATCTGGTTTGTGCTGTAATTGGCTCAGTGTTTGCAGTGCGGCTACGATGCTCGCTGGTGCCTGGCTGCCTTGAACAAGGCAAGGGCTAAGGGTGAGTTGTAGCCAAGCAGGGCGGGTGGCAAGCACTTTTTTAACATCTTCAAAAGCGGCCGAGGTAGCTGAGCTTGCAATGCCAATATGCAACGGAAGTGGCGGTAGCTGTTTTCTATTGGCCGGTTCAAACCACCCTCGCTCAGCAAAGCAATGTTTGCGCCGTTCAAATTCCGCAGCTAATTTTCCTGCTCCGGCCGGCTCAATAGCGGTTACAACAAGTTGGTAGCTACCACGCGGTTCATAGAGGCTAAGATGACCGGTAAAGGTGTATTCGCAACCCTCTTGTGGTTGTTGTTTTAGTCGTACAGCTGCTGAACGCCATACTACCGCAGCCATTGCAGCACGGTTGTCTTTGATCGTGAAATAGAGGTGGCCGGATGTGGGACGGGTGAGACGTGATATTTCACCGTTAACCACCACGGAGCCAAAGCCCTGCTCTAACATCTGCTTGATGCGGGCGGTTAATTGGCTTACGGAAATGGGTACTTGGGCGAGAATCACCTGCGTATCATGGCTGCTGCATCATGCAGGTCAACCGCTAGCGCTTGACTATAGTCATTCAAGTTTAAAAAGATGCTCCACACTTGTCCGTTATTGCCGCGATTTAAGTGGCGCTCCCAAAGGGCAAGAGCACTCACCACAAAGGCACCAAGACACAAAGTAAGACAGGCATTTCACGAGTGATAAGGGCTACTCTTTGTATGTCAGTGTTTCAAAATAGGGGGTGGAACTTTAATCCCGCTGCCTGTGAGCTTTGGTACTGGGCTTGAGCGATTCTAAGTAGCATAAAACCAATGACGAGATGTATGATTGGCGGATGTTAGATCAAAGTGAAAACTGCCCTTATTGCCATAGCACAAAGACCAGCGACTTTAAGGTTTACTCGACCAAAAATAATGGTGCACGCCAACTTCGGCGGTGTAGTTGTTGCAACCAATGT
>JAUZRH010000012.1 GCA_030950555.1 Mariprofundus sp.
GATTCAAGGCGCCAAATCAAGCGCATAAGCAAGCCCTGAATGGGCGCGATAGCCTACTGCCTTTAGTCGTAACTCTGTGGCAACGCAGAATGCGGACTTATAGACCAGCACGTGGATGATTTATTCTTTCCGCGGCCCTTAATTCACGTTACCATGCGTAGAGAGGTGTATGGTTGTAGCCAAAAAGCGAGGACTATTTAAACCCTCATTTAGGAGCTGTTTCGACAGCCTAGGGGTGGAGCTTCAGTCCCTCAAGACTGTCTCGCAATGGTTTAAAAATGAATCAGCTATTTTTCTTTGTAAGAAAATATTAATATCTTCGACATACTCATATCCTTGTGAATCAGGGCTAACTTTAAAGAGGAAGAGAGGTTTTATACCATGAAAAAATTATTCACGATCATCGCTTCATTGATGATGCTTGGATTTGCGACAACGGCCACAGCTGGCAATTATAATCCATGCAATCCATGTTCCATGCATAAAGCGGCAAACCCATGTAACCCTTGTTCCATGAAGAAAATGAAATCACACGCGAATCCATGCAATCCATGTTCCATGCATAAAGCAGCAAACCCATGTAACCCTTGTTCCATGAAGAAAATGAAATCACATGCGAATCCATGTTCCATGCACAAAACAGCCAACCCATGTGCTAGTGACGCTAAAAAACCTATTCGTAAACATGCTTATAATAGCTTTCAAGAAGCGGCTACTGCCGGTAAAAAAATGTGGAATGATGAAAATCTAGGAACCTCTGGCTTGGCCTGTCTTTCTTGCCATGCTGACTCTATTTTACTTCATCTAGATAAAAATCAGAACTTCCCACACTATGTAAAAATGGTGGGCGATGTCGTGACACTGGATCAGATGATCAACTACTGCATGCTCAATCCAATGCAGGGAAAGCAGCTGGATGCCAACTCAAAAGAGATGACCGCAATGGCCGCTTTTTATCGTGCGAATCGCATGAACTATATGCGTAAGCACCGTTAATTCGCTGATGGGCAGTATGACTGTTTTTAGCTACGCTATCTGCAGTTGTGCTGCCCAATGAGCACTTACAAGATTTATGGGCGGCGATCAGCTTCCCCACTACGGCCCTTTTCAGAATTGGAATTTTAGAATATGGAACCACCATGTCCCTTATTCCACCCCGAAGATGGACTCAAAGTGGACTGGCCGCTCATTTATCCAGAGTATTTGCAATACTCCCAAGGTTTGTTATATGAAGCTTAAAAAACTATTTTTCCCCTTTGCCGTGTTATTCATGGGCCTACTATTGATAGCGGCAACATCGCATCAGGATTGGCTTGAAAGTCATTGGCATAAACCTGCCGCGACTACCACCACATCACCGCATGGCTGGCCCGATCTTGAAAAAAACTTAGCACCCGAAGCGTGCGCCCAATGTCATGCGGCACAATTTAGTGCATGGAAAGAGAGTTTTCATGCGCATGCCTACTCGCCCGGATTGATTGGTCAGTTTCCACATATGGGCATCAGCGATAGCAACGACTGTCTGAAATGTCATGCGCCGCTTGCCGAACAAAAACTCACCTCCATCACAGAGCTAAGCGCATCCCTAAAATCGAAGTTAATACAGCCTGAAGGGTTTGATCGGGATGGCAAACTGGATGGGGTTCAGTTACCACTGCGTCATGCCGGCGTGACATGTGCGGCGTGTCATGTGCGAGGCTGGCAACGCTTCGGCCCTCCTCAACGTTCCACTGGTGCGGTTGGCCATATTGAAGGTGGTGCGCATGGTGGCTTCAATGCCGTTAAAAAATTTGAAAGTTCACAATTTTGTGCCAGTTGTCACCAGTTTCCACAGGCGTATGCCATTAATGGCAAGCCGATGGAAAATACAGTCGCTGAATGGCAACAGAGTCGCTTTCCTCGTGAGGGCGTGCAGTGCCAAACCTGTCATATGCCTGATCGAAAGCATGAATTTAAAGGCATTCATGATATACAAATGGTCCGCAAGGGCTTGGTTTTTGAGTCATCGCTGAACGCCAATATTGCCACTTTCAAGATAACATCGAAGTGGATCGGTCATGCGTTTCCTACCTATGTAACACCAAAAGTGTTGGTGCATATTCAAGCATTGGATCAGAGCGGTTTGGTATTAAAGCAGAAAGAGTGGGTGATTGAACGCAAGGTGGAATATAGGGATGGCTGGCAGGAGATTAGTGATACCCGTCTGTTGCCGGGCGAGAGCCGCATGTATGTATTGGCAACTGTTCCAGCTAGTGCTACGGTCGTCCGTTTTAGCGTAGAGGTTATCCCCGACAACTTTTACAAAGGTGTCTATGAGTCACTGCTGAGTGATGCCTTGGATGCCGATGCCACACAACTGATCAATCAGGCGTTAAAGCAGGCCAACTTGAATGATTATCAACTCTACCAACATGAAGAGGTACGCTAGTATGAAACATATTGAGGATTTACTACAAAGCCTGTTTGTCATGGCCTCCATGGTTGAAGCACGAGACCCCTATACCGGCGGTCATTTGTGGCGGGTATCCCAATTTTCTATGCTATTGGCTGACAAGGGTGGGCTGCCTAAGTCTGAGGTGGCACGCATTTCAGTGGGTGGTTTTTTACATGATTTGGGTAAAATAAGTGTTCCTGATGCTATTCTAGGCAAAGAGGGGCCATTAACGGATGATGAGTATGGTGTGATTAAAACGCATCCGGAAGTGGGCAGTAGACTACTCGCTGGTCATCCGCTGGCGGCATTGGTGAGAGGAGCTGTTCTTTCGCACCATGAAGTGCCGACAGGCAGAGGCTACCCCCATGGTTTAGTTGGCGATGATATTCCAGTGGAAGCGAAGATTGTTGGTATTTGTGATGCCTTTGATGCTATGACTAGCACCCGCCCCTATAGGCAAGGCATGGAAATAGGCAAAGCGCTGAACATCATTGAAGAGAATCTGGGTAGCCAATTTGATGCAACATTTGCTCAGCTATTTCTGCAATTAGGCCGGAGTGGTCAACTAAATGGGATTGTTGGCCATAGTGAGGCGGGCATTCCCATGCAGCATTGCCCTATGTGCGGTCCTACAATTGTCGTTACAAGAAAGCATCAGGTTGGTGATCACCTCTATTGCCGTCACTGTGGTGGTGAGGCAGAGTTGCAAAAAAGAGGTGGTGAATATCACGTAAATTCGACCGGCCAGATGGGTGGGCCATCCGATCTTGAACCGGAAGTCGATATCGACCTTATTCAAGAGCTAGTTTTGTTGGTGGCCGATCACCTACACAAAGAGGCTGCTGAATAGATCTTTCGTTGTCGCGCCCTAAGGTCCGCGGAAAGAATAAATCATCCACGTGCTGGTCTATAAGTCCGCATTCTGCGTTGCCACAGAGTTACTACTAAAGGCAGTAGGCTATCGCGCCCATTCATGGCTTGCTTATGCGCTTGATTTGGCGCCTTGAATCCAACAACTATTCTGCGCATAACCTGGATACTTTATTCTTTCCGTGGCCCTAAAGCGGCAACTATTTTTTATAGT
>JAUZRH010000120.1 GCA_030950555.1 Mariprofundus sp.
AATTGGCTCTTATGATAATGATTTTCTTCGTGCTCTTCGTGACTCTGTGGTGGAAAGTCTTTGACTGTTTTATGGATGTCGTGAAAAGTCGAAGTTGTGGCTTTATTTGCGTATGAACATAAACTAGCTGAGTTCAAGCACGACCTTCGATTTTCCACAACAAAACTGGAACATCGAGTAGAAAATAATTCATCATCGGGAAGGTGATTACATGATTTTCAACAACGCCATACAAACCAAATGATGATATTCTTCAGCCAATATCGATATCGGAACTAGGGTTTTACAATGCTGCTGAAACTTATTAAGGCTTGACTTGAAATGATCAGGATTTACTATGCGCGACCATTTTTTAAAAGCAAGATAAGTACCAGGAGAAAACCATGAGCTTTACATATAAGCCTAGTAAAATCCGCCGCGCACGCCGTCATGGCTTCCGCGCACGTATGGCAACCCGTTCAGGTCGCGCAATTCTTAATCGCCGTCGTGCTAAAGGCCGTCAGCGTTTAAGCACCTGAATAATACATTTCCAAAATCGTTGCATTTACGCTCTAAAGCTGATTTTTCAGCAATGCGTAAAGGTAGACGGTTAAATTCAGGCGGTTTACGTCTGGTTTATCGAAAGAATGATTTGGGACTTTCCCGTTTGGGTTTGGCTGTATCACGAAAATATGGCAATGCAGTGCAAAGAAACCGTTTGAAGCGCCAAATGCGTGAGGTCTTTCGACACCATGCGTTTGGATCGTTGTCTGTTGATGTGCTTTTAATACCGGCAAACAGAGCTGAAAATCTATTACACCCAGTAGCAGATTTTAATAAAGCTCTGTTGTCGATTGAAAGCAGAGTAAATAGGTAGGATACTGTTTGTGCGTAAATTTGCGCTTATACTTATTCGTTCCTATCAGTTGTTTATTTCACCGATATTGCCATCGCGATGCATTCACACCCCTAGTTGTTCACACTATATGATAGAAGCAATTCAGCAGTACGGTATTTGTCGTGGTGCTTGGCTGGGTATCAAACGACTGTTACGTTGCCACCCGTTTTGTAAAGGTGGTTATGACCCAGTGCCGTGAACGCCGATAAGTAACGTGGCCCTAAGGGAGAGAAATGAGATGGAACAAAAGAACTTAATTCTGGCATTTGCACTGTCAATGGCTGTATTACTTGGATGGAGTGCTATTTTTCCTCAGCAAGAACAGCCTATTCAGCAGCAAGCTAGTGTACCAGAAAAATCGCTTGATAACGTAACAGATATGGGTTCTGAAGAACCTACAATGGCTGATATTACCGGTTCCTCATCCTCTCCAACTTTAGCGCCTGGCGATCCAACACTCTCAACTATAGTGGGTGAGCAGTTTACGATCAGCAACGACCTATTAAGTTTAACAATGGACGGTCGTGGTTGGTTTACAGATGCTAAGCTAACGCAATATCATGAATCACTGGATGCTAATGCAGCACAGGTGTCCATCTTAACCATGAATAGTGATAGTCGTTCTGTCTATGTGAATTCCGGTGTCATGGGTAGGAAAGTAGCGGAAGCATTCACGGTTATTAAAAAAACGAATAACAGCATGACCGTACGATCCGTACTGGATAACGGTTTGGTATGGCAACGTGATATTATCTTGGCTGATGGCTCTTATGTTGTTGATATTGAAGATCATATTATCGGTGGTGCCGGTCAAAAAATATATCGCCAAGTCGTTGAACGTCATCCAGATAAATCTCTGAATACCTTTTATGAACATATGGGGCCTACGGCTCTTTTCAGTAGCAAGCTGCAAGAGCCTGATTATGATGACCTAGATGAAAAACCTGTGCGTATGACGGCCACTGGTGGTTGGACGGCCATAATGGATCGTTATTTTATTGCGGCGCTTATTTCTAATGCTGACCAGGATTACCCTTATTACTTCAAAGGAGATGGCCGCTCTTATCAAGCAGGTCTAATTGATGATGGTAAAGTAGAAGGTAGCGACGCTGTTTTTCATAATAGGATGTACCTAGGGCCCAAATCTATGGCTGTCTTGACCGATGCGGGCGAGGGCTTGGAGCGTGCGATAGATTTTGGCTGGTTCGCTTTTATCTCCAAACCAATGCATACGTTTTTGATGTGGCTGTATAGTTTTGTTGGTAATTTTGGTTGGTGTATTGTGCTGCTGGTGCTCTCTATCAAGATACTGTTTTACTGGCCAACGCAGAAGTCCTATGAATCCATGGCATCGATGCGTAAATTGCAGCCTGAAATGGCTCGCATGAAAGAGCAGTTTGGTGATGATAGACAGAGAATGAGCCAAGAGATGATGGCGCTGTACAAAAAGCATAAAGTAAACCCAATGGGTGGTTGTCTGCCTATTATTATTCAGATTCCTGTGTTCTTTGCGCTCTATAAAGTACTACTGATGTCCATTGAGATGCGTCAGGCACCCTTTATTGGCTGGATTCATGATATGTCGGTACAAGATCCCTATTTTGTATTGCCAGTGATTATGGGTATATCCATGTATATTCAACAGAAACTCAATCCTCAGCCGGCTGATCCGATGCAGGCTAAAGTGATGCAGTTTTTACCACCTGTCTTTACCATCCTCTTCCTCTTCTTCCCGGCTGGTTTGGTGCTCTATTGGGTGGTCAATAATACGCTTTCTATTGCGCAGCAGAAGCTTGTAATGAAGCGGATGAAAGTCGATTAATAAAAGTAGTTTACAAACGACCATTGCCGCCATCGCCACCCCTCCCGGGCGTGGCGGTGTTGGTATGATCCGTATTTCAGGTCCGAATGCGACCAGTCTGTTAAGTCAGTTATCCATACGTCCCACTCTGCCAAAAGCACGCTTAGCCACGCTTGATAGCTGGTTGGATAAAGCGGGTGATGTTGTAGATCAAGGTGTGACACTCTATTTCCCTGCACCCGCTTCTTATACCGGTGAAGATATTGTTGAATTACAGGCACATGGCAGCCCTATATTGTTACAGGCTCTTTTATCACGTCTATATGAGCTGGGCTGTGAACCAGCAGAGCCGGGTGAGTTTACACGCCGGGCTGTTGAACATGGTAAGTTGAATCTATCCCAGGCAGAAGCTGTGATTGCCTGTATTGACGCGGCAACTATCAGAGCCGGTAAACAGGCTCAGCGTCAACTACAAGGTGAGTTTGGCAAGCATATCGATGGGTTAATGCAATCGTTAACCTCTCTGGTGGCACATGTGGAAGCGAGTTTGGATTTTCCTGAAGAGGAGATACCGGAGCTATTTTTTGCCGAGTTAGCGCAAAATATGATGGATCAAGTGGTACGGCCAATGAAACAGATGCTGGCATCTGCCCCATTGGGAGAGCGGTTATTTGAAGGTGCTACAGTAGCCATTATTGGTTCTCCTAATGTGGGTAAATCGACGCTTTTAAATGAACTTTGCGGTCGTGACCGTGCCATTGTCAGTCATATTGAAGGGACAACACGCGATGTGTTGGAAGTAGATTTTGAAGTAAATGGCATTCCGCTCCGACTCATTGATACCGCAGGCTTACGTGATAGTGATGATACGATTGAGCAGGAGGGTGTGCGTAGGGCACTGCAAACAGCTGAGGTAGCTGATGTAACGTTATTTATTGCTGATGCAAGTCGTCCGCAAACATGGGTGCCATCGATCCATGCTGATCTTTTTTTAATGAATAAGATGGATTTGCAGTGTGATGCTATTGCTGATCACTTTATCCCCTTAAGTGTTACGACAGGTCAAGGAATCACAGCATTAAGGTCTGCTCTGGCGCTCTGTTTAGGAGATATTGCCATGGGCGATGAAGGCATGATGGTCACGCGTGAACGCCACCGCGTGCTACTATTGGAAGCACTGGAAAATATAGAGGAAGGTATCGCCCATCTAGGCCGGGAAGATATGTTGGATTTAACCGCGATGCAATGGCGCAGAGCTTGGGGTTTATTGGGTAGTATTTTAGGCATGGGTGATGTGGAAGATATTCTTGATCGTGTTTTTTCTGAGTTCTGCATAGGAAAATAGATACACAATATTTGGCATCCTTCATATAACCCCAAAAGTAGTTGACACTTTTTTTTAAAAACATGTTGCCAATAGGATGGACCGATCATCAAAAGATGCTTTAAAAAGAAAAAAGGCATCCTTCACCAACTATAAAAAATAGTTAACGCTTTACGTTACCTCGCAACTGAAATATATATCTTCATCTTCCGTAAGCCGGATGAATCAAGGGCGTTTTTTATTGATCCCCTCACCCAAGCCCTCTCCCTGAGGGAGAGGGTATTGCTCACGTCACAGTGTATTGAAAGCTGAGGCTCTTGCTCCCTCTCCCTCCGGGAGAGGGTTGGGGTGAGGGAATCGACTATTTGGCGAAGCCTTTTCCGCCTTAAGAAAAGCCTTAATGTGTAAACCGGAAAATGAAGGATGCCGAAATATTTATGGTCTTCGGGAAAATAGTCGGCTATATTTAGCACCTAACAGTCCTTGAGGTGATTCCATGGCCAAACTAAGCACCATTGCAGAATTAATGAAAGAGAAACAGGTCGAGATTTTAGACGCTTGGCTTGAGGTTATTGATCGAGAATCAGGTATAAGTTCGGGTATGCAACGAACCGATCAATTAATGAGCAAAGAAGCCTTGCGCGTAGAAGTAAAATCACTGGCCGACGCTCTGACATTGGCCTTTTCAGCAGAGGATTATGACAACCTAGATGCACCCCAGTTTGAACCCTCTATTATTCTGTTGCGTGAAATCAGTGTTTCGCGCGCGCGCCAAGGCTTCACGCCAAGCCAAACTGCCATGTTTGCGATGTCGCTTAAGTCCGCCATACTCCAATTCATGCAGCAAGCATTTCAAGGTGACCCTATTCGCCTGAACAATGAAACTGTTAAAATGAACGTTATTATTGACCGCCTCGCCATGGTGACCTTTGAAGCTTATGCACTCACTCGCGAAGAAGTGATTATGGAGCAGAGCCGTTCACTACTGGATCTGTCCACACCGGTGATTAAATTATGGGATGGCGTAGTAATACTGCCACTTGTTGGCATCATCGACACACCGCGCTCGCAACAGATTATTGCTGCATTGCTCAAGGGCATTGTTGATAACCAGGCGCAGGTGGCAGTGCTTGATGTCACCGGCGTGCCGATGATGGATACCAGAGTTGCCCAACATCTGATCAACACGGTGGATGCGGCTCGCATGCTGGGAGCGGAAGTGGTGCTTACGGGCATATCTGCGGATTCCGCACAAACACTGGTGCGGCTGAATGTGGATCTATCCAGCCTGCGTACCTCAGGCTTACTAAAGAATGGCATCAAAGATGCCTTGCATATCATGGGTATGGAAATCGCCCCTAAGGGTATCGCATCATGAAAATCGCCATTATGAAACTGGGCGAGGTACTGATTACCGCCCTACCACTGGATCTGATCGATGAAGATGCAATGGGGTTCCAGACTGATCTGCTCCATGAGATCAACCTGCGCGATGCCAAGGGCGTAGTTATCGATATATCGGCTTTGGATATTGTTGATTCATTTATGGCGCGCATTATTAATGATTCAGCCTCCATGGCGGTTTTGCTGGGCGTTAAAGTAGTTGTGTGTGGTATGCAACCACAGGTAGCGACTACCTTGATTGAAATGGGCCGCGAACTACTTGGGGTTGAAGCCGCACTCAATCTTGATCTAGCCATGCAACGGCTACTACAGAGGATTGATGATGAATAGCCCTAAAACGGCTAATATCCAAGCCATTCAGATCGCAATAAGCTCACAAGCAGATGTTATTGCTTGTCGTAAAACGGCGCGAGAAACTGCGACTGCCATGGGCTTTGGCCTTGCCGATCAGACCCGCTTAGCGACAGCCGTATCTGAGTTGGCGCGTAATGCTTTAAGGCATGCTGGTGGTGGAATCTTTCTGGTTCATGCAGTGCAGAGCGATGGACGCAATGGCATACAGGTTTTAGTTGAAGATAAAGGGCCCGGCATTTTAGATATCGAGCAGGCCATGCAAGATGGTTACTCTACGGACCGTAGCCTGGGCTTAGGACTGCCTGCAGCCAGACGCCTTGTGCATAACATGCAGATCAATTCCAAACCGGGAAAAACCACGATTTGCATCGATATATATTTGCCACAGTAAATAGCCATGTACTGCGACAAACTTTCTATCTGCTCGGATCACGAGCGTTTTTCCTGTAGCAATCAGATCCAAACGCCTAGCTTGCCGAGCTGCTTGCCTATCTATGAAGAGTATCATATCCATGTTGCCCGCCGCCATGTTACAGCGTGGACTAAGCTGCTTGGCATGTCTAGGCTTGAATCGCACTATGTTGCAACAGCCATATCAGAGCTCGCCAACAATTTATTTTTTCATTCACAATCAGGTGGCATCATACATTTTTACCATATCAAAAAAAACGGCAAATCAGGCATTGAAATCATTGCCCACGACAAAGGGCCTGGCATCATCAATATTGAGCAAGCGATGCAGGATGGCTTTTCAACCAATGGTGGCCTTGGCGGCGGTCTTGGTGGCATGCAGCGCTTAATGGATGAATTTGAGATCACTTCTGAAGCCGGTGTAGGTACAGATATTGTCATGCGAAAGTGGGTTACATGATTTCACTAAAGCACCGCAACTATCCCGGAGAAAAGGATTGTGGTGATCAACTTCA
The DNA here is from genome assembly GCA_030950555.1 of Mariprofundus sp. Classification (GTDB taxonomy): domain Bacteria; phylum Pseudomonadota; class Zetaproteobacteria; order Mariprofundales; family Mariprofundaceae; genus Mariprofundus. Next base: position 6,687 of record JAUZRH010000120.1, read on the forward strand.
ATATTGGCAGGATGAGAAGCAACTGACTTGCTGTGTTGTTGATGGTCTTGGGCACGGCTCAGATGCCAAAGAGGCCGCTTGCAAGATTATTCACTTTGTTGACAGCCATCGAAGCGATCCACCGGTGAAATTATTTACCGCATGTGATCAAGCCATGCGCCATGAGCGCGCCGGTGTGATGGCCATGGCATGGATTGAAGACAATCTGCTAACCTATGCCGCTGCAGGCAATATTACCGGTTATTTGGCGCGAGAAAATAGTGAACAAGGCAGTTATAAGCTTGAACAGCTTAATATGGATCGCGGCATGATTGGCGGCGGTTTCAGAAAGCTGAATGTGCAAACACTAACATTAAGCGAGGGCGATCTGTTGATAATGCACAGCGATGGGCTGAATCCATTTTATCATCTAGAACCCTGGAAAACAGTGGCAAATAACAGTGACAAGCTAGCGCAGATGCTGTTGGAAGATCAGAGTAAAGGCACGGATGATGCCTGTGTGCTAGTTTATCGGCATGGGTCATAACAGATGGACAATGGATATCTCGAGCAATATACCTGCATCTTAAAACAATATATCCTAACACAGGATGAATCATATTTGTTGCAATTATCTGATTTGGGTATGCAAATGGTACATCAAGAATGTCCGCTTGCAGCCATTGCTGATATCCAGCAATCCACTATGAATGAACTATCAAAAAATAAGCAAGCTGAGGTTATCATAAGTATTTTTTCGCGAGCCTCTGAAGTACTTGCGACATTACTTATTACTTATGAAATAGGTCTTATTCAGCTGACTGAAAGTAAGCTGCGATTGGAAGTGATAGTCAAGAAAAAAACAGCTGAATTAGAATTAAAAAACCTCAAACTAGAAGCGCTTAATGGAAAACTTGAGACATTAAGTATTACCGATACTTTAACCCACATCACAAATCGGCGAGGCTTCTTTTCAGCTTACACGCGAGAGTGGAAGCGTGCCGTGCGTGAAAAGAACGCAATTTCAATCATTATGGCTGATATTGATTACTTCAAACAATTCAATGATACTTATGGTCATGTTTGTGGTGATCATTGTTTAAAGCGTATAGCACAGGAACTTTCTAATATTGCCTTACGTCCGGGGGATATGGCGGCACGTTATGGGGGTGAAGAGTTTATTCTCATGTTACCAAATACCGATAAAGAAGCAGCCTTGAAAGTCGCCAACCATATTCTGACACGCGTTCATACTTTAAAGATCGAACATCTAAACTCGCAGGTTGATTCATACGTTACGATATCCTTGGGTATTGCAACTGTTACTGCACCACATTTTGATTTAGATTACAATCAACTGATTAAGAGTGCTGATCAATCATTATATATAGCAAAAAATAACGGACGAAACAGGGTGCATTCATGAATCATGACAAGTTAGATTTCTCTGCTCGATATACGGCTCTTTTGGCTGAATATGCAGATTCACTTGAAGAAGCCCCACTGGCTGAGATTGAAGCACTAGGGCAGGAGATGGTGCTCTCTGAGGTACCACCAGAAAACATTGGTGAGATACATGATCGTGCCATTACCAACCTTCTTAGCTCAACGGATATTAGTGCCCAGAAAATACATATCGCATCGACACCCCTCATGGCGTTACTTATGGCTTATGGCGTGGCATTTCGAGCTCTGTTGGCCAAAAAAGAGGCTGAAGCACGTCTGCACCTGGCCAGCCGCGCAATTGAAAACACCATAGAAGGCATCATCATTACCGGCAACAAAGGTGCAATCATTGATGTCAACAGGGCATTTGAACGTGTGACCGGTTACTCCAGAAAAGAAGCACTCGGCAACAAGCCCAGCATGCTGCACTCAGGCCGCCAAGATGCGGATTTTTACCACACCATGTGGCAAACGCTGCTTGAAGATGGACAATGGCAGGGCAAGATCTGGAACAAACGCAAGAGTGGCGAAGTGTACCCTGAGCATTTGTCGATCACGGCAATTCATGATGATGAAGGTGCGGTGATGAATTACGTGGGTGTATTTTCGGATATTACCGAACAGTTATCGCTGGAGAAGCAGTTACTGCAAGCTCAGAAGATGGAGGCAATAGGTACACTGGTTGGCGGCATTGCGCATGATTTCAATAATATGTTAGCAGGCATTACAGGCAATATCTATTTGGCCAAGAAAAAGGCCAAAGGTATGACCGAGCTGACTTATAAATTGGATAATATTGAACAGTTGAGCTTCCGTTCTGCAGATATGATTTCCCAGTTACTAACCTTTGCCCGCAAAGGGCTGGTAGATATGCATGATTTTTCCTTACAAACCTTTGTCAAAGAGGCCTTGAAATTATCCAAGGTGAGCGTACCTGAAAACATCAACTTTCACTATGAGATTGCCGATGACACTTTCATGATTCATGGCGATATGACCCAGTTGCAGCAAGTTATTGTCAACCTGTTGAATAATGCCCGTGATGCGGTGTTAGATGTGCCGCAGCCAGAAATTATGCTAAAACTATCGAGCTGCACAGTAGACAAGCATTTTAGAGAGAAACACCCTCAGCTATTGAACAGTAAACTTGTTTGCCTGAGCATTAGAGATAATGGTAGCGGCATTGCCAAAGAACATCTACATCACCTGTTTGAACCTTTTTTCACCACCAAAGCGGTAGGTAAAGGAACGGGACTTGGCCTAGCAATGTGTTATGGCGCACTGCAGAGCCATCAGGGCGTGATTAATGTCAAAAGCAAGATGGGTGTGGGATCAACATTTTATATTTATCTACCACTCATTAATAACCATCGTACAAGCAAAGATGATTTAGCCGAAGTTGAGGTCGAGCATGCCAATGGTGAGACAATTCTGCTTGCCGATGATGAGTTGAATGTGCGTGAAACAACCGCTGAAGTGTTGGAGTCAATGGGTTACAGGGTATTGCAGGCAAAAGATGGCCTTGCAGCTGTTGAGCTGTTCAAAACCCACCATAGTGAAATCGCTATCGCCATACTTGATGTGGTGATGCCACACCTTGGCGGCATACCTCTTGCCAAACGCCTGCGAGTAATTGCCCACGATATACCACTAATTTTTATCACGGGATATGATAGAGATCATACGCTTGGTAACAGTACAAATATGCATCATAGTGAAACCTTAACAAAACCGGTAAACTTTGACCTCTTAAACCATAGCATTCGGCAGTTGCTCGATTGAACCATACGGCTGATATAGTGATTCAAGTATGGATTGCCCATCATTCCCGTGAAGACGGGAATCCATTGGGTCTTGGTCTTAAACAGAGCGTCTGTTTTGAGTGGATTCCCGATGCAACCCTCGGGAAGCTTGAGCGGGAACGCCGCTCCTTGCTTCCCGTGCCGAACCTGCCCCCGCGAAGGCGTGGGACGGACAATCCATACTTGAATCACTATAAAAAGCCAAAAAGTAGGAACGTAATTGTAACAAATACCGGCATCCTTCATCAACTATAAAAAATAGTTAACGCTTTAAGGGCCGCGGAAAGAATAAATCATCCACGTGCTGGTCTATAAGTCCGCATTCTGCGTTGCCAAATCAGTTACATAGCCCTGCTATGCGCTTGATTTGGCGCCTTGAATCCAAACTTCTATCCTGCGCATAACCTGGATACTTTATTTTTTCCGCGGCCCT
>JAUZRH010000121.1 GCA_030950555.1 Mariprofundus sp.
AAGAGTTTGGCGCATAAGCAAGCCCTGAATGGGCGCGATAGGTAGTCATATTGCTTTTAAAAAGTGGCTGATTCTTTAACGCAGAAGAGGGGCTTATAGACCAGTAGAATGGGATAGTTAATTATTTCCGCGGCCCTTACCTCACAGCTGAAAGATATCTCTTCATCTTCCGTAAGCCGGATGAATCATGGGCGTTTTTTATTGATCCTCTCACCCAAGCCCTCTCCCAGAGGGAGAGGGCATTGCTCACGTCACGGTGCATTTGCAAGCTGAGGCTCTTGCTCCCTCTCGCTCCGGGAGAGGGTTGGGGTAGGCTGTCGAAATACTGGGGTATTTGTTGCAATTCCGTTCCTACTTTTTGGATTTTGTAACTACTCAGCACCCCCCACAAAAATGGTTGTAACTGCTCAGGTCGCTCCTGATTTGTTCGAGTTCAAGGAAGAAATACGTAGTGTGCTCCTGCACTTGAGTATTTTTGACGCAGAAATCGGGCAAATCAGGGGATGACCTGAGTAGTTACGTCTAGAGATGTTATATTGTATGATTAGAGAGGTATGAGGATGACGCACATTCAAATAGGCACACCTTTAACGGATGGGGCAACGCGCGTGATGCTATTGGGGGCTGGCGAGCTTGGTAAGGAGGTAGCTATTGAATTGCAACGGCTTGGTGTGGAGGTGATTGCTGTGGATAGTTATGGCAATGCGCCGGCTATGCAGCTGGCACATCGCTCTTATGTGATTAATATGCTTGATGGGGTGGCTTTGCGGCAGTTAATTGAAAAGGAGAGGCCGGATCTTATTGTGCCCGAAATCGAGGCGATTGCCACTGATACACTCGCAGAGCTTGAAGGTGAGGGGTTCAAGGTTATTCCTTCAGCCAATGCAACACAGCTAACCATGAATCGAGAGGGAATACGCCGCCTTGTCGCAGAAACATTGGCGATTACGACGTCGCCTTACCGTTTTGCATCCGATTTTGAAGCATTTGAACAAGCGATTGAAGCGATTGGTATGCCATGTGTAATTAAGCCGATTATGAGCTCATCGGGTAAGGGTCAATCCGTTATTCGTGCGGCTGATGACATCATGCCTGCTTGGAGCTATGCGCAAGAAGGGGGCCGAGCGGGTAAGGGGAAGGTTATTGTGGAGGGGTTTATCGATTTTGATTACGAAATCACACTGCTGACCATTCGCCATCGTGATGGTACATCGTTTTGTCAGCCCATTGGACATCTGCAGGTGGATGGCGACTATCGCGAGTCATGGCAGCCACAATTAATGTCTAACAGCGCTTTGCAGGCTGCGCAAACGATTGCAATGGCCGTGACGGGTGCACTTGGTGGATCTGGATTGTTTGGTGTTGAGCTGTTTGTCAAAGGTGATGAGATTATTTTCAGTGAGGTTTCACCGCGTCCGCATGATACAGGTTTGGTCACCCTGATCTCTCAAGATCTCTCTGAATTTGCATTGCATGTGCGTGCTATTTTGGGATTGCCTATCGTTAATATTCAACAACATGGTGCTGCTGCCTCCTGTCCGATTGTGGTTGAAGGAAACTCTAATAGCGTACGATTTAGTCACCTAGATGCAGCGTTAGCAGCACCCGATACGCAGCTGCGCCTCTTTGGTAAGCCATCTGTTTCAGGTAAACGGCGTATGGCCGTGGCTTTGGCACGAGCTGCGACTGTTGAGCAAGCACGAGAAAAAGCACGGCATGCTGCGGCAGCCATTCAGGTGCTATTATGAGTTGGAATTGTTTATGGCTAGGTCGGAAATATGGCTTCAGTGGCAGTCAAAAGTAGCTTGGCGTTTGGGCTTCCCTTTTAATATGGCAGATCTGCAATGACAAAGATGACGAGATGCTTTCGGTTATAGTATTCTTATTCAACAAGCTGTTTGACCTCGCGAAACCTGTTGTAATCATTATTCTCCCGTCTTAAAAGGGAAGCCGGCGTTTTCCTTCGATGATAATGTTCCGCGGCGTGATTGTCCTTTTGCAAAAAGTGTGAACTGACACAATATAGTCGTGCTGTTCGAGATAGACCGCCATATCCATGATTAACCAGAGCTCCAATACACGTTTGAAACATTGACGTAACAGTTGCAAGCGCAGCACATCATGCTGGCGTTGATGGGCGCTGTTTTCCCATGTCTGCCAGTCTACATGCTCAGGCAGTGTGAGTTGCTCGCGTTCAGATAGTTTTTCGCAGTATTCCTTAAAGTCCCCTTTTAACCATGCTTTAGGAACAGGTTTGAAAGCGTGGTACTCAGAACTTTTAGTGAGCGCTGCTCTTAGCTGCTGAAAACCAAGTTTCCAAGCCATATCCAGATTGCGATTTTGTACCTCATTGTGATGCGCTGTGACCGTTTCATTGACCGCTAGACGCAGGGTTTCTCGGGATAACTGTAGCTTTAAACTGCAGTTAAATGGTGTGTAGTTTGTATGGTGGCCAAGGTGGTAGCAGCAAGGGATGATGGTGAATGAGGGCGCATTTGTGCGGATGATTTGCTTGATAAGTTCACGGTGCAGGTCACCACAGGCATGTAGTGCGATGGTATGGTGATGGCTTAAATATTGACTGACAGAATCCTTTAACACGTCCACCATGGCAAATGTTTGGTCGACTCCCTGTTTGTCAGCGGCGACTTGTCCCGATTCTATTAACTGCGCGTTCTGCTCCAGTGTGATGACCTGTTGTTGCCACTCTCTTGCGAGTAGTTGTCCTAAATAAGCTTTTCCACCGCACCATTCTGTAATGGCAAAGGCTGGCTTTTCTAAACAGTGATAAAGTGAAGTGATCTGCTGCCACTTTCTACCGGGGATGCCGGAGCTTTGGTGGGGCGCTATGAGATGGTGTTGTTTAGACGGGGCTGTGGGTAGTTCTGTGAGCGATGGAATAAGTGTGATTTGTGCTATATGGGTTGAGATGAAGTCGATAAGTGCTTTCTGATCAGATGCAAAGTAGGCGAGTGATGGTGCATCCAGCGCTAATAATGCATGCGTTAATTCAGGGTGATCACTGCACCATGTCGGCCGCCTTACTTTAAAAGGCTGTGGTTGCCATAGGGAGGCTGTTTCAGCGAGGAAGCTGTCGAGTTGTTGTAAACGCGAGCTGTATGACATGCGACTTACTTTAGACGATTGTGATGGCTTTTCCATGCTTTGTTCAACTTTGGTTGCAGATTTATCATTATTGCTCTATAATCAAAAGATATGATCGCTATGGGAGGAGTACCAATGGGAATTATAACGGGTAATCACTGGCTTATGGAGCGTCGTACAAAGGTGATCGCAACGCTTGGTCCTGCATCGAGTACAGCAGAGATGATTACTCAGCTGATACAGGCAGGGACAAACCTTTTTCGTCTGAATATGTCCCACGGCTATCATGCTGAGCATCAATTAAACATAGAGAATATTTATAAAATTGCCCAAGCGTTGGATAGACCCGTGGCTATCCTAGCTGATTTGTGTGGACCAAAAATACGTGTCGGCCGGTTTGCTGAGGGAGCCATTGTGCTGACAGCAGGAGAGTCGGTTACGATTACCACACGCGATATTTTGGGTGAGCCGGGCATGATTTGTTCACAATATAAGGCCTTGGCTGGTGATGTGGCTATTGGTCATACTATTTTGTTAGCAGATGGCTTGATGGAGCTTGAGGTTGAAGCGATTGAGGAAACAGAAATAAGCTGCATGGTGCTGCAGGGTGGATTGTTGAGTGATCATAAAGGTATGAATTTGCCCGATACTGATATTTCTACGCCAGCCTTAACCGATAAGGATAAGCAGGATGCCACCTTTGCACTTCATTGTGGGGTGGATTATCTAGCGCTCTCTTTTGTCCGTGATGCATCAGATGTGCAGCAATTAAAAGATCTAATTAAAGCCGCTGGCAGTACAGCTGGGATTGTAGCCAAAATTGAACGGGCCGAAGCACTGAAACATGTGAGTGAAATTATCCAAGTTGCAGATGCAATGATGGTTGCACGTGGCGACTTGGGCGTTGAACTGCCCCCAGAGCAGGTGCCTATTATACAACAAGAGTTGATTTTGGCGGCACGTATGGCTCATAAGCCGGTGATCATTGCGACCCAGATGATGGAGTCGATGATTGAAAATATCAGACCAACACGTGCTGAGGTCTCTGATGTCTCTTATGCCGTGGCCTCGGGTGCTGATGCTGTCATGCTTTCTGCTGAAACAGCGACGGGCTTACACCCCGTTGCTGTGGTGGAGATGATGGACCGGGTAGCCAGAGAAACAGAGAGTAGTATGTGGCATAATGGTGGCTTTTCCTCTTTTAGCATGCAGAAAACATCCAAGCAAGAGCTGTCTGTTTCAGGTGCTTTAGCTATCTCCACAGCACAAATCTCCAGAGATTTACAGATCAAATCAATATTTGTGATTTCTGAAAGTGGTGCTTCTGCGGCTGCGGTGAGTAGCGCCAGACCTACCTCACCGATTGTGGCGATTACCTCTTTTGAAAAAACATATCGAAAAATGACGCTTTTTTGGGGTGTCCGTTCTGTTTTTGAACGTACTGACAAAATAGTCAATACTGCGGCTCTGGCCAAGCAGTGGGCACGTACATTGGATGTGGCGAAAGATGGCGAACGCATTTTACTGATGCGCTGGTTTCATCAGGACCCCGAAAAAAGTACACCTTCGATCACGGTGCTAAATATTGTCTAATTCGATGTTCCAGTTTTGTTGTGGAAAATCGAAGGACGTACTTAAACTCAGCTACTTTATGTTCAAGACGCGAATAAAACCACACCTTCGACTCCTAACTGCATCCATAAAACAGTCAAAGACTTTCCACCACAGAGGCACGAAGGGCACGAAGATAATCATGACCATAAATAAACATGTTCATTAGAGCCACTTGCAAAACTCTGGGTGGATGAGTGACAATCCCACTTCGAGCGCATTTTTAGGATGGAATGAAGGGCATGGTGGTTCCATACACGGAACGCAGCCTAGAAATGCGCTGGAGTGACGGGGTCAGGCATGACTTATTGA
>JAUZRH010000122.1 GCA_030950555.1 Mariprofundus sp.
AATTGGATGATTTATTCTTTCCGCGGCCCCAAGCTTGTAATGTCTTTTCTCGTCATTCCCGCAAAGAACCTGCCCCAGCAAAGGCGAGGGGCGATAATGACGGAGAATCATACTTGAACACGATAGTGTAACACCTGTCGCAGCTGAGCTGGTTTTAAGAGGATGATATAATGGTAGATAGTAAAAAAATAGAAAAGAGTGAGATAAAGAATAAAATTGCCAATCGTTCAGTGCTTATTATTGGCTTGGTTGGCTTTTCCGTCACCATTGCGAGCGTTATTTTACTCTATCAAGTGCTGATGGATCAAAGTAAATCTCAGCTACTGGCCATGGTGGATGCGCAAGCTGCTTTGATGGAGTCGACGGCTAAATCCTTTGGCCAGACGACCGATGGTGCTTCAGTTAAGCTGACGGATCGTCGTATGGCGCTTGGTGCGATTCAGGAGGGGCATGAAAAGTATAAAGCACTAGGTATCGATTTTAGTGTGGAGCTCGCTGAGTTTCAGCAAAATCGCATTGTTTATCTGCTGGATGGCAAAGCCGGTGGGGGAATGGAGCACCGCTCTGTTGCGCTAAATAGATCATTAGACATGCCCATGAAGCGTGCGCTTGGGAAAATGTCGGGGGTGATGGAAGGAACAGACTTGGACGGCATACAGGTGGTTGCCGCTTATCGTTATCTGCCCCTTCTTAAAGTGGGTTTAGTCGCTAAAATGGATAAAGCGGAGATGATGGAGCCCGTTCAGTTATCTGCTTATTATTCAGCGTTGATTGCCGTTATTTTTATTATTTTTGCTTCCCTGTTAAATGGTAGGATGGTTAAACCGCTGCTTGAGCGTATCTATCAATACTCCAGTCAGCTAGGGAAGAGTGAGGAGCAGTTTCGCACGCTGGTCGGAAATATTCCTGGCGTGGTGTATCGTTGTCTGCCATCGGAGCCTTGGGTGATGCTGTTTGTTAGTCAGGAGCTAGAGCGTTTAAGTGGTTACCCTGTGGCTGATTTTATGGAAGATGGCGATCATAGTTTTGGGCGCTTGCTGCATCCCGATGATCATCAGTATCTGATTGATGATACACAGCGCCGCATAGCTGAGGGGCTACCTTACTCTAGAGAATTCAGACTGATCGATAAACAGCATAAAATCCATTGGATCTTGGATAAGGGTAAGCCGGTTTGGGCTGAAGATGGCACGATCGCATTTCTGGATGGAACGCTGTTTGATATTACCGATATGAAGGATATGCAGCAGGAACTCGAAAAAGCGAAGGATCTGGCGGAAGAAGCGACGCGTACCAAATCCGATTTTCTGGCCAATATGAGTCATGAGATACGCACGCCGATGAATGCGATTATTGGTTTAACGCATCTGGCTTTAAGAACCGATTTAACGACGAAACAACGTGATTATATGAGTAAAACACACCAGGCGGCTAATAATTTACTGGGTATTATTAATGATATTTTGGACTTTTCCAAAATTGAAGCGGGCAAAATGGATGTGGAGATGGCAGATTTTGATCTCTGCCAAGTATTCGATAATCTATCACATATCGCAGGTGTAAAAACCGGAGAGAAGGGCTTGGAATTTCTCTTTGATTATCTGCCAGACCTACCTACGAATTTAATTGGTGATTCACTACGTTTGGGGCAGGTGCTGCTCAACCTGGTGAATAATGCGGTTAAATTTACCGAAAAGGGTGAGATTACACTGCATCTTGAACGCGTAGAACAGAGTGATACAACGGTGACACTACGTTTTACGGTTCGTGATACGGGTATTGGCATGAACCCCGAGCAGCAGAGTAAGTTGTTCCAATCATTTAGTCAGACCGATGCCTCCACCACACGGAAATATGGTGGCACAGGTTTGGGTTTAGCCATCTCAAAGCAGTTGGTAGAATTGATGGGGGGAGAAATTGGTGTTGAATCGGTTGCGGGTGAGGGGAGTTCTTTCTATTTTACAGCTTGCTTTGGTCTGAGTCAGGAGCGTTTCACCAAGCGTAGTGTGGTGCCGGAATCTCTTAATGAGCTAAAAATATTGATTGTCGATGATCACCCCATCTCACGAGAAATTCTCTTGAGAGATTTGGAGGTGTTTGGTTTTGATTGTAAGGCGGTCGACTCTGGTTTTGAGGCGCTGCGGGAAATCGAAGTAGCAGCAACAGAGGCATCACCCTATCGCTTGGTGTTGATGGATTGGAATATGCCTGAAATGGATGGCTTGGAGACGAGTCGATTAATTCTTAATCATCCGACATTAGATACCATTCCATCGATTATTATGGTTTCAGCCTATGGGCATGAAGCACAGATGGAAGAAAAAATGAAGCTGGGTATTGCGGCGCATCTAGTGAAGCCGGTCAGCGAATCAACACTTTTTGATGCCATTATGCAGGCCGTTGTGGGTAAAGGAAGCCCTTCTGAGAGTGGTCCCGTTCTGGGTGATATGCCCGTTGTTGATCCTTGTTTGCACGGTGCGCATCTGCTGCTTGTGGAAGATAATGAGATTAATCAGCAGGTGGCAGGAGAGCTTCTGCAGCAGGGCGGTATTAAGGTGACGATTGCCAATGACGGCCAACAAGCACTCGAGATGGTGCAGTTGCAAAGCTATGATGGTGTACTGATGGATCTTCAGATGCCTGTGATGGATGGGCTTGAGTCGACCCGACAAATGCGTATGTTGCCGGCATTGAAAGAGCTGCCCATTATTGCCATGACAGCCAATGCCATGAGTGGTGATCGTGATCACTGTTTGCAGGTGGGCATGCAAGATCATGTGGCCAAGCCGGTTGATCCCTTTGAACTATTTGCCACGTTGGCTCGCTGGGTTGTAGCTGCTCACCCCCAAGATACACCAGAGCTGATGCAGACAATATCAGCAGACACTAAAAGTGAAGTGTTGCCGCTTATCCCGGGTATTGATGGGGTCGCTGGATTAAGGCGGGTGGCGGGCAATTATAAATTATATATAAATATTTTGAGGAAATTTAGTGAGAGTCAGGGTGATGTGGTAGAACGGATCATCGCTTCTATGGCACAGCAAGATTTACAAACAGCCGAACGTGATGCACATTCTTTGAAAGGGGTGGCGGGTAATATAGGTGCAAATGAACTGTTTGAAGCGGCAGGTGAGCTGGAGATGGCGATCAAAGCGTCGAAGGATATTGATCTACCGCTGGAATCTGTTGCTAATATACTACTACCCATGATGAAGTCGCTTGAACAGCTTCAAGAGCAAGAACCATTGGAAGATGACGCTGCTCTGCATAGTGCGGTGATTGATATGACCTTGTTGTCACCGTTACTGGATAGGGTGAAGGTTTTTCTGCTGGATGATGATGCTGAGGCTATCCATGTATTGGATGAAATTGCAGAGCAGATGCCGCAAGCCTATCGAGCACTTGAGCTTGGTCGTATTAGTAAGCTGCTGGGCCAATACGCGTTTGAAGAGGCGTTAGAGCTCTTTGATGAAATACTGGCAACGCATAAGTCGGGAGTTTGATGATGACAGATGAGAAAAAAACCATCTTAGTGGTTGACGATACACCAGAAAATATCGATGTCTTAAGAGGTATTTTGGAGGATGATTACAGGGTTAAAGTGGCCTTGGATGGTACACGAGCGCTAAAGATTGCCAATGCTGCAAAGCAGCCCGATCTGATTCTGTTGGATATCATGATGCCTGGCTTGAGTGGCTATGATGTATGTAAGCAGCTAAAGGATAACCCGCTGACCCGACAAATTCCGGTAATTTTTGTTACAGCTATGGGGGAGGTGGAGGATGAATCGAAAGGGTTTACCTTAGGTGCGGTAGATTATATGACCAAGCCAGTGAATCCGGCGATTGTGCATGCCAGAGTACAGACCCATCTGATGCTCTATGATCAGAAACTCCAGTTGGAAGATACAGTCGCACAACGCACACGTGAATTGAATGAGACTCGCATGGAGATTATTCGCCGTTTGGGACGGGCTGCTGAATATAAAGATAATGAAACAGGGATGCATGTGATCCGCATGAGTCTCTATACCAAAATATTGGCAATCGCAGCGGGTTTGGATCATGAACAAGCTGAGTTGTTACTCAATGCCGCACCGATGCATGATGTGGGGAAAATCGGTATTGCCGACTTTATCCTGCTAAAACCAGGGCCGCTAAATAATGAAGAGTGGGCGATTATGCGTAAACACCCCCAATTCGGGGCTGAAATCATTGGAGATAATGATTCGGATGTGTTAAGAATGGCACATATCGTGGCCTTGGCGCATCATGAAAAGTGGAATGGCACGGGCTATCCGTTTGGCTTGAAAGGCGAAGCTATTCCACTCGCTGCGCGTATTGTGGCGATAGCTGATGTGTTTGATGCATTAACAACAGAGCGTCCCTATAAAAAGGCGTGGACGGTGGAAGATGCGATAGCGATCTTAGAAAAAGATGCTGGCAGCCACTTTGATCCAAAATTGGTACCACTATTTATCAAAGCGATGCCTGAAATACTTGCGGTAAAAGCTTCATACGCAGAAACGAGCTATGAATAATAAGAGAATCGAGGTTACGCTATGAGTATTATAAGGCAGCCAGAAGAGGTTGAAGATTTTAATGAGATGGTTGCCATGATGGGCTCAATTGCACTTTTTGATAAAATTGCAACAGTTCAATTGCGGCTGATCGCGGCGCATATGAAAATTGTCTACCTGAAAAAAGAGGAGCGTCTTTTTTCTGAGGGTGGCAAATCGGATTGTATGTATTTTGTGGTTTCAGGCACGCTAGATGTGCTGAAACTCTCGGAAAAGAAGAAGTGGGTTAGCGTAGCCTCTCTATCACGTGGCCGGACTATTGGTGAAATGGCCATATTAGATGCCTTCCCTCGCTCAGCGAGTGTGGTTGCACGCACCCCGAGTACATTGCTTTCTTTTACGCGTGAAGGGTTTGAATATATTTTGGAGCATCATCCGCGGGCCGGTATCTCATTTCTAAAAGGGATCGCCCGAGTGCTTAGTCTGCATCTGCGCAGGGCTTCGGGACAGCTTGCTGATTTTTCGTAAGCAATAGAAGGGCTTACCTTTTAAGACGGGACAATAATGATTACAACAATTTACGTCATGATTGAGGTGCGCGGAACAAGCCGTCTCTTTGCTCATCATTCTCGTGGAGAACCTGCCCCCGCAGAGGCGTGGGGCGGGAATCCATCCTCGTTCCCACGCTCCTGCGTGGGAACGTATAGCAGAGCGTTTCGTTGATATGGATTCCCGATTCAACCCTCGGGAATGACGGTCTGTTGCCGTGAAATGACGGCAAGGACAGGGAGTCTCTCACTCGTTATGGCCGTCAGGCTTAGGTCGGGAGACTATGGGGATTGAGGTCAAACAGCTTGTTGAATAAAAAATACTCTAACCGAAAGCATCTCGTAATTTTTATCATTGCAGATGTCCCGTCTTAAAAGGGAGGCCAATAGAAGCAAGTAGCGGCGTTATCCCAACACGCGATAGGCTTGATTCAAAAACGCAAGGGAAACACAGGGGATAGTATGAAAATTTAGTTGAACCTGTTTATTTATGCTAATGATGACCTTCGTGCTCTGCGTAACTCTGTGGTGGAAAGTCTTTGACTCTTTTAACCAAGAAGTCATTAGGTGAATGGCGAAGCCAGAGAGTGTACTCTGGGGGATAAAGTCCACAACAAAACTGGAATATCGAGTTGCAGCTTGATAGATCCCCCATGGAGTTATTATATGATGATTTCAGCCGCTGAAATAGCTGACTATTACAGCCAGCTTGATCAAATCGGGGCAGTGAGTACAGCGCAAGGGAAGGGTTTTTCGCGTCTGGCTTACTCCGCTTCTGAATCAGCAGCCATCGCCTTTATTGAGCAACGTGCCACGGCAGCAGGGCTTTGCTGTCATCGTGATGCTGTGGGTAACCTTATAGTTGAAACAGCGGGCAGTTTCAGTCGTTGGGTAGAAACAGGTTCTCATCTGGATAGTGTGGTAGGTGGGGGTAATTATGATGGTGTTGCGGGTGTGGTGGCGGGCCTGGCTCTGTTAACGCGCGTGCAACAACAGCATGAGAAATTGACGCACGGTTTACGCTTGAGGGTATGGCGAGGAGAAGAGTCAGCGGCTTTTGGTACAGCCTCCTTGGGGGCATGGGCGGCTTTTGGCCAGCTTAAACCATCCACGCTTGAACGCTGTTATCAGGGTGTTTCACTGGCGCAGGCCATCAGCGCTGAGCAGGGGAATCCACAATATATACGGCAAGGTCGTGCTACGATTAGCCATGACGAACGTGATGCAATCATCGCTCATATTGAATTACATATTGAACAGGGCAGCGTACTGGAAGAGCAGTCGAGTGATATTGGTATCGTGACAGGTATTCGCGGCTCTATTCGCAATTGGGTTCGTTTTAGCGGAGCCTTTGATCACTCTGGCGCGACCCCCATGGGTACAACGCACCGTAAAGATGCAAACTTGGGCATGGCTTATGTCATGGTTGAGCTGGATAAGTTGGTGGCGCATTTTAATAATCAATACCCAGAGCATGGGCAAATGATTGTTCAGACCTTTGGTATGATCAATGACCATGCAGATCAAAATCAGCGCTATCCGATGATTTATGCTAATGGTGTCTCAAAGGTCAGTGGGTTTTCTTACTTTTCGCATGAAATTCGTTGCTGCTTTAGTGATATTGCTCAGTTATTTAACGATCAGGCGCAACAGCTTATAGAGAAAATCAGCCGCTCTTTTAAACTGCATGTAGAGATCGAGCAGATATCGCTATCGCACGGTGTTCAAGGTTTAGATGAGCAACTGCAAGCTGTGATGGCTAGCTGTTGTAGACGTCAAAAGCGCAGTTTTAGTTATCTTGCCAGCGGTGCATGGCATGATGTGGCGGTAGTTTGTCAACAGCAGAAAAGTGATGGTAGCCGCATTGCTACAGGTATGATCTTTATTCCGTGTCGAGCTGGCATTAGCCACTCAGCAGCGGAATACAGTTCTTATGAGCAGATCGCCGTAGGAGCAAGCTTGCTTGCGGATGTGATGTTATGCATCCGTTAAACTCGATGTGCCAGTTTTTATATGTGAGGTGTCATCGCTTTA
>JAUZRH010000123.1 GCA_030950555.1 Mariprofundus sp.
AAACTAATGGTCTTTGATGCGCTGCGCATGGAGTGGAAGAAGTTAAAGCTGCATAAAGATCCAGCCTGCCCACTCTGCGGTGACAACCCCACTATCACTGAACTTGTCACCTACGAACAGGCCTGCGAACTAAAGTTCGGCGAATAAGTAAGCGGCGTGACCCACCGCGCGATAGGTGGCTTTTAAGGACGCAGAGGAGATCGGGTGTTTGAGCACTGTTCCGCCTTCGTTCACCATATAGTGATTCAAGCTTGAACTGTCTTTTCTCGTCATTCCCGTGAAGACGGGAATCCATTGTTATCAATCACATTCTTCACCAAATGTGGATTCCCGATCTGGTCGGGAATGACGGGCAATCCATACTTGAATCGCTATATAAAGCAGATTGAGAAGATAATTCAGATTAGAGATCGAACCACTTAGGATATAGTGGGCGCAGAAAAAAACTTCGCCGGTTTTTCTCTGCATCCGCTGTGTTCTCTGCGGTGAAAAGAGGTTTTAGAATGACAACATTTGACTTTGCACACACATCCGACGTGGATGAATTTGAGGCTGGCTACAAGGCATTCAAAGCCGGCACGATGCCCGAAGAGCGTTTTACACCATTTCGTTTACAGATGGGTGTCTATGGCCAGCGCCAAGAAGGCGTGCAGATGGTGCGTGTCAAACTGCCGGGTGGCAATTTAACACCGGATCAACTGGATCTCATTGGTGATTGTGTAGCTGATTATGCCGGCCAGATGCCAACGGATGGAACGCTCTCGTCGGCTCCTGAGAAATTCGCCCATGTCACCACACGTCAGGATATTCAGGCAAACTTTGTTTCTCTCGATGATGTAGTTCCCTTTCTGCGGCGTCTGGATGCAGCGGGGCTAACCACTCGTGAAGCGTGCGGTAACACCGTTCGTAACGTCTCTTCCTGTTTTCTAGCGGGCTCCTGCCCAGCAGAGTATGCCGATGTCTCGGTACATGCGCGCCGTTTTGCTGAATTTTTCCTGCGTCACCCATTGGCGCAACAGTTCCCCCGTAAATTCAAGGTAAACTTCTCCGGCTGTGCAACCGACTGTGGTCTGGGTGGCATGCATGATATTGGTTTTATTGCCACAGAAAAAGAGGGCGTGCAGGGCTTTAAGGTATGGGCAGCTGGCGGCCTCTCTTCGCAGCCGATGAGCGCGCTTCTGTTGGAAGAATTTATTCCTGAAACGGAGACCTTGCTGGTCGGTGAAGCGTTGATGCGTATGCACTTCAAGTTTTCTGATCGCAAACGGCGTGCACGTGCGCGTTTGAAATATGTAGCACAAAAACTGGGAGCAGAAGGCTTTGTCGAAGAGTATCGCAAGCAGCGTGCGGTGGTTGAATCCACCCATCGTGATGATCTTGGCTGCCCTGAAGCTAACTGGCGCGTTCCCACAGCAGCCATGCCGCACAGCGATTCTGGCGTAGTCGATCAACACAATGGCAAAAAAGCGATTCTCTTGAACCTCTTTCGTGGTGATATGATCCCAGCCCAATGCCATGCGGTGGCTGATGCTGCACGCGCGGCCGGTAGCGATTGCCTGCGCGTCACCACGGAGCAAGGCGTGGTGATTGTCGATGTGGATGAAAGCAACGTCGCCGCCGCACTGAAGATTTTGCAAGACGCCGGTTTAAGCACGGCATACGCACGTGGTATTGCCGATGTGGTCGCCTGTCCCGGCACAGAAACGTGCCGTTTAGGTATCACTTCCAGCCGTGGTTTGGCGGCAGCACTACAACCGTTAATGGCCGACCTGAAAAAGGATGGCACGCTGGCTGGCCTGACCATCAAAGCTTCCGGCTGCCAGCACTCCTGTTCACGCCACCATATTGCCGATCTCGGCTTTCATGGCATGGCCAAGAAAGTAGCGGGACAAGCCGTCCCTCATTATCAATTGCATATTGGTGGTTCCGGTGTGGGTGGCTCGCCCCTCGCCTTTGCCTCGGACCCTGTACCTGCCAAATATGCACCGGAAGCGGGCATCGCTATTTTACATGCCTACAAAGAGGGTCGCCAAGAGAATGAGTCCACCCATGATTGGGCCGCGCGCATTGGCAAACAGGGCATTAGCACCATTCTAGCCCCCTTTGCCGCAGATGCAGGTGAAGTAGAAGGCTTGATCTACGACTGGAGTGAAAACGAAGCCTTCAACACCAAGGGGAATAAAAAGGGTGAGTGTGCCGGTGCTGTTCTGTCCATGTCCGATGCCCTGATCTCTGAGGCTGAATATGAGCTATTGATCGCTCGCGCCCATAGCGATGCGATGTTCTGGGCCGAAGCAGCGACGGCTCTGCGCCGCTCAGCTATCTCCACCGCACGAGCATTCCTTGTCGCCTACGGTGAAGCTCCTGAAGATGACAGCAATGTGTTTGCCTTATTAATGACCCATGCTGCGAGTGATAGTGCTGTGATCAGTGGTTTTAGCACCGTCCAAATGGCCTTGATGAGTATTGATCTGGCAGACCCTGCAGCTAGCGTCACCAAGCTTAAAGAGGTGCAGGGTGTATGGTTGAAATTGGCTTGTGAGCGCTTTGCTGCTGTACCAGCCGATAGCATCGCCAGCCAAGAGCCAGCGACCACTGAAGCAAGCGTCAGTAGTGATATCGTGTTGCTGGATCTCTCCGGTGTTGCGTGTCCAATGAACTTTGTGAAAACCAAGATTAAGCTCTCGATGATGCCGATCGGTTCACAGCTGGCGGTACTGCTCGATGATGGCGCTCCCATTAAAAATGTACCTCTGTCGCTTGAAGAGCAGGGACAGCGCATCGTCACAAAAGAGCAGCTATCCGCGACGCAATGGCGCATCGTTGTCGAGAAAACTTCGGCTATTTAATGTCATCGACTGACCTTCACCCGTTTGCCAACCCCGGTCGCACCAAGTTATCACTGGTCAGCCGGGGCTTGGCACTACCTGAGGGTTTGCCCGAAGCATCACGCTGGCTTGCCCAAGCAAATGCCACCGAATCGGTCATCGACCTGCGATTGCCTTCCGGTCATCTCTGTACGATACCGGTAGGGCAACCTTATACCGAGCAAAGCACCTATAAACTACGCTCCGACGAGAACGGTTTTTATCTCTATTGTGCGGGTGAAACAGAGCGGGTGGAACTGGTTGAAACGCCTGCCTTCTATCGCAAAAGCACCCGAAGTGGCGCTCGTATGGGCAGCATCTCCTCGTTGCATGATCGCTTACTGATGCTCTACCCAACCATGGGCTGTGGCTTTTTTGCCAAACAGGGCGCCGCCTGCCAATACTGCCAATATGACTCGATGCTTAATGAAGATATCCCGCCCATGCGTGATCCGCTCGAATTGGTGGAGGTGGTAAGAGCAGCATTGGCTGAGCGTGAGATCGACACCGTTTACCTGTATAACGGTTTTTCTCCCGCTGATGATGCCGGCCTCTCACGTTTGCTACCGGTGATTGCTCTGTTACGTCGTCACCTGCCGCATCAGCAGATTGCCCTTGAGACCGTTGCCCCACAGCAACCCCATATTATTGCAGAACTCTATGATGCTGGTCTTGATATTTTTGTCTGCAATATCGAGATCCATGATAACAGCCGCTTTGAACATATTTGCCCCGGTAAGGCGGCACATGGTGGGCAGCAGAAGATTTGGCAAGCGCTTCATTATGCCACATCAATCTACCGCCCCGGTGCGGTAGTCAGCCATCTGATTGTAGGCTTGGAGCCGCTAGCCTCCACCATTGCAGGCATGAACAAGCTGGTCGAGGCTGGAGTCGTGCCATTATTGATCCCTTTTCGCCCCCTGCCCGGCACCACCCTTAAAAAAGAACCCCTGCCGACGCTTGATAATGTTGAACAAGCCCTGCTTAGTCAATCAGAAATGATCATTGCCTCCGGCCTGCCTATGCACCGTTTACGGGATATGGGGCGCGTCCTTACACCCATGGAGAGTCGGGTTCTTGATGGCGTCACGCCCTCACTGAAACAACGTTTTGCCGTCTCAACGGTAGGGCGAAAGCTTGAAGGGTGGTTTGACAGTCTACTGCGCCACCTGCTGCATAATGAAAAACATACAACGACCGACCGCCCTTGTAGTGGTGACAGAAAACACGCCTCATCCCTTGTGATGCGTCAGAGCATTCCTTTTGCCCTGCTCGGACTACTGGCCCTGATCACTTACACCCTAATACAGACGACACCACCGACCGGGCTAACGAATGGCGGTTGGCACGCGCTGCTTATTTTTGGGCTCTGCCTTGTGCTTTGGGTGAGCCAACTCCTACCACTCTCTATCACTTCGTTATTGGGGATGGCGCTGCTCCCACTAGTGGGCGCCATGACATCGGCGGATGTCTATGCGCTGTTCGGCAATAAGGCGGTCTTTTTTATCCTAGGTGCCTTTATTCTGGCCGCAGGCATTATGAAATCTGGACTCTCCGAACACCTGGCTCTGGCCGTCTTCGAGCGTTTTGGCCAGACACCACGCAAGTTACTACTGAGCATGTTACTCTTGCCGGCACTCATGGCCTGCTTTATGCCCGAGCATGCCGTGGCCGCAGTACTGTTGCCCATTGTCTGGAGTATTGTGCATGGTTTAGGTTTAAAGCCGGGTAATCGCTACGCTATGGCACTCTTTTTGGCGATGGCTTGGGGAGCCGTGATTGGTGGCGTGATGACACTCTTAGGTGGTGCGCGCGGCCCATTGGCCCTAGCTATTGTTGAAGAGGTAAGCGGCACGGGCTTCTCATTTGCCGATTGGACTACCGCTGCCGCGCCCATCGTACTCGGTGTACTGTGCACGGCTGCCCTCTTACTACTAAAGTTTGCACCACACCATGAGATTGATATGGAAGGAGCAAAATGCCGCATTGAGCAGCGCCAGCTGGAACTGGGCGTGATGACACTTAAAACCAAGGGCATGGCATTGTTAATGCTGATTACCGTCGCCGCATGGATCTTGCTCTCCGATAGTGTTGGCCTTGCTACCATTGCCCTCATCGCCGTGGTTGCTATGTTTGCCCTGCGCATTGTCGGCTGGAAAGAGATTCAGCCCCATATTGATTGGGGTATTGTGCTGATGTATGGCGGTGCGATCGCCATTGCCAAATCACTGGAGATCACAGGTGCTGCGGACTGGATGGCTACTGTTTTCTGGCCGGATGGCTTGACGGGTGTAGCGGTGTTAGCCTTGGTGGCGCTGTTTACCATGGTAATGACCGAAGGGGTGAGTAATTCGGCTGCTGTGGCCATTATGCTACCTGTAGGCATCCCGATCGGTGTATTGGCCGGCATCGATCCGCTCACCATGGCACTCACCGTGGGTATTATTTCCGGCTTTGCCTTTATGTTACCGATGGGCACACCGGCCAATGCCATGGTTTTTGGTACTGGTTATATTCATCTACCGACCATGATTCGTATGGGTAGCATCCTATCGCTGGTCGCCTTAACACTATTTGTGTTAAGCAGCATGCTACTATGGCCACTGATAGGCAGAGGTACATAAAAGATGACAATCGTTTCAAGTATGGCTAGCAATCAAACGCAGCCCGCAAAAAGAACAACTGATTTTGGAGACATCACCATGTCTAAGCATAAACTGACCCAACTAAAAGCTCTGGAAGCAGAGTCAATCCACATTATTCGCGAAGTCGTCGCTGAATTCCGCAATCCTGTCATGCTCTATTCGGTCGGCAAGGATTCGAGTGTACTACTGCACTTGGCGCGCAAAGCCTTCTATCCGGCGCCGCTCCCCTTCTCGTTACTGCATGTCGATACCGGCTTTAAGTTTAAAGAGATGTATGAGTTTCGTGATGCCTTCTGCGAAGAGATTGGCGCGGATCTGATTGTGCGCAAGAATGAAGACGCGATTGCCAAGAAAATGAATCCGAAGGATCATGGCGTGGCACGCTGCTGTGGTGCGCTTAAAACGCAGGCACTACTTGATGCACTCGAAGAGGGTGAATATGATGCGGCTTTTGGTGGCGCGCGTCGGGATGAAGAGCGTTCACGTGCCAAAGAGCGTGTGTTCTCGATGCGTGATGAGTTTGGTCAGTGGGACCCTAAGAATCAGCGTCCTGAACTATGGTCCATCTACAACGGCTTGATTCATGAGGGTGAAAGCGTGCGCGTTTTCCCCATTTCCAACTGGACGGAGATGGATATTTGGCTCTATATTCATGAAGAAAACATTCCCATTGTGCCGCTCTACTTTGCTAAAGAGCGCTTAATGATCGAGCGCAAACACCTATTGATCCCCTACTACGAAGAGATGAAGGATCAACTACTAGAGGGCGAAGAACCGAAAATGGTGATGTCTCGCTTCCGTACACTCGGTTGCAGCCCCTGTACCGGCGCTATCCTCTCTGATGCGGTGAATATGGATGAGATTGTTATTGAAGCCGCTGCCTCCCGCCGTTCTGAGCGCGAGACGCGTATTATCGACCATGGCTCCAACTCAATGGAAGATAAGAAAAAAGAAGGCTATTTTTAGCATCTGCTGCGCCAAGAGCACACACAAGAAAACAGTACTCCCCCTGCGTCCCTAACGTCCCCGATGGTAAAAGAGGTTTGAATAATGAGTGAAGTAAATTTTAAAATGATTGATGAGATGGAGCTACTACGTCTGGTGACAGTAGGTAGTGTGGATGATGGTAAATCAACGCTGATCGGTCGCCTGCTGGTGGACACCAAAGGCGCCTTCGAAGATCAGCTGTTAGCTGTGCGTAAACAGAAGGGTAAAGAGAGTGTCGCTAGTGCAGCTGATATTGATCTAGCCATGCTCACTGATGGTCTCTCGGCCGAACGTGAACAGGGCATTACCATTGATGTCGCCTATCGCTATTTTGCCACGCCAAAACGCAAGTTTATTATGGCTGACTGTCCGGGTCATGAGCAATACACCCGCAATATGGTGACCGGTGCCTCCACGGCCAGTGCTGCCATTATTCTGATTGATGCACGTAATGGTGTGATGCCTCAAACCAAACGCCACACCCATATTCTCGGCCTTCTTGGTATTCCGCACCTGATAGTCGCGATTAATAAGATGGATATGGTCAACTTTGATCAGGCAATCTTTGAACGTATCCGCACGGAGATGAATGAGTATTGCGCTAAGCAGGGTGTAAAAGATCTGATCTGCATCCCTATGTCCGCCCTCGAAGGCGATATGGTTGCCGTGCGCGGTGACAATCTTGATTGGTATGAGGGTAACACACTCCTGCATACCCTTGAGACCCTGCCTGCCCTTGATGGCATCGACAAACTACCATTCCGCTTCCCTGTACAGCTGGTCAACCGTCCGCAAACGCCTGAACTGCCTGATTATCGTGGCTTTATGGGTACAATTGCATCCGGCACCATCAAGGTGGGTGATAAAATCATCGCGGTCCCCAGTGGTAATAGCTCAACGGTTAAAGAGATTGTCACCTTCGATGGCAATCTGCAAGAGGCATTTGCACCTCAGTCGATCACCCTCACCCTTAATGATGAGATTGATGTATCACGTGGCGATATGATTACCCATGTTGAACAGAAGACCCTTGATGCAAAAACATTAACCGCCAACATCTGTTGGATCGGTGATGAACCACTCTCGATAAAACAGAGGTTCACCATCAAACACACGACCTCTTCTGTAAAAGCCGTCGTGGCAAATATCAACTTCAAAACTGATATCCATACCCTGGAGCATGATGACGCCGATGCGTTAGTGATGAATGAGATTGGTCGCGTCACCTTCAAACTACAAAAACCGCTGCACTATGACGCTTATGCAGATAACCGCACCACCGGCAGCTTTATTCTGATTGATACCTTCACCAACAACACCGTCGGCGCAGGTATGATTGTTTAATGCTCTCTGAAGCGGAAGTACTCACAGCTCTCTCAACAATTATCGATCCGGATTTCAAGAAAGATATTGTCTCTCTTGGCTTCGTGAAGGATATACGCATTGATGGCCAGCAGGTGTCATTAACGATTGAACTAACGACGCCGGCCTGTCCGGTGAAAGAGGAGTTTCGCCGCCAGGCTGAAGAGGCACTGCTGGCGCTGGATGGCATCGAAAAAACGCATATCACGATGAGTTCACGTGTCACCGCTGGCGTAAGTAGCAAACAGGCGATCCCCGGTATTGCCAATATTATTGCTGTCGCTTCCGGTAAGGGTGGTGTGGGAAAATCAACGACGGCAGTTAATCTAGCTGTGGCGATGGCGCAAACAGGGGCACGCGTTGGCCTGCTCGATGCCGACATTTACGGCCCCTCTATTCCACGCATGATGGGCCTGTGCGGCTTTAAACCCGAAGTCGATATCGATTCAAACAAAATGCAGCCACTGGAAAATTACGGTGTTAAAACGATCTCCATCGGTTATCTGGTCGATGAGAATAAGGCGATGATCTGGCGCGGCCCAATGGTTGCCAGCGCACTTAGTCAACTCCTTAGTGATGTTGCATGGGGAGCACTCGACTACCTCTTTGTCGACATGCCACCAGGCACGGGCGATGCACAACTAACTTTAAGCCAGAAGGTGCCTGTCACAGGGGCTGTGATGGTCACCACACCGCAGGATATTGCCCTACTCGATTGTCGCAAAGGGATTGAAATGTTCAACCAGGTGCAGGTGCCGATTCTCGGCATTGTCGAAAACATGAGCCAGTTCATCTGTCCCCATTGTGGTGAGTCGAGCCCTATCTTTTCAGAAGGCGGAGCTGATCGTTTAAGCAGTGAGTTTCATACCGCCGTTCTCGCCCATATTCCATTGAATATACACATCCGTGAACTCTCAGATAGCGGCACCCCGGTAACAGCTGCCCTACCCGATAGTGAACAGGCCTTACTCTATCGTAATTTAGCTGGTGAGATTGCCCGCAAAATAAGCATCATCAACAGCCGTAAAATTAATATCCCCGTCGTCATGCAAAATTAACTCCATCACTTGACTTGTTTAGGATGCCACCCTGCGCAGCTCAATGGATCCCCAATAAAAGCCTTCGGGAAGCTTGAGCGGCGTTCCCGCGACGCGATAGAGTTAGCCAAACAACCAAAACCGTGTCTGATTGATTTGGGGAATCCATATCAAATAAAACGCTCTATCGCGTAGCGGGAATGACGAGAAAAGATATCTTCAAGCTTGAATCACTATAGCGATACTATAGACGCGAAACATCCGCCAGATTCAGAAACAGTCCGCGTAAACGAGACAGTAGTGCCAAGCGATTAGCACGCACCTGTTCATCTTCTGCCATGACCATGACATCATCAAAGAATAGATCCACTGGCTCACGTAAACGTGCTAA
>JAUZRH010000124.1 GCA_030950555.1 Mariprofundus sp.
CGAAGAGTTTGGCGCATAAGCAAGCCCTGAATGGGCGCGATAGGTAGTCATATTGCTTTTAAAAAGTGGCTGATTCTTTAACGCAGAAGAGGGGCTTATAGACCAGTAGAATGGGATAGTTAATTATTTCCGCGGCCCTAAGCTCACGAAGGCTAAATTGTTTATGCGCTCCGCGGCGCTACAGGAGACGCTCTGGCATACAAGCATGGACCTGAACTCGATGCTCCAGTTTTGTTGTGGAAAATCGAAGGTCGTGCCTTAACCTGGTTAGTTGATGTTCATACGCAAATAAACCCACATCTTCGATTATTAACAACATCCATAAAACAGTCAAAGACTTTCCAAGAGCCACGAAGGGCACGAAGAAAATCCTTATCATATCATAAACAGGGTCAACTAAAGGGCATCCTTCATATTCCGGTTTACACATTAAGGCTTTTCTTAAGGTGGAAAAGGCTTCGCCAAATAGTCGATCCCCTCACCCCAACCCTCTCCCTCAGGGAGAGGGTTGGGGTGAGGGGATAAATAAAAAACGCCCATGATTCATCCGGCTTACGGAAGATGAAGATATATCTTTCAGTTGCGAGGTAACGTAAAGCGTTAACTATTTTTTATGGTTGGTGAAGGATGCCTTTTTTTTTAAATCATCTTTTGATGATCGGTCCATCCTATTGGCAACATGTTTTTTTGAAAAAAGTGTCAACTACTTTTGGGGTTATATGAAGGATGCCAACTAAAGTTCCTTATTCTATCTCCTGTCTTTCCTCTGCGGTGAAAGACTCTACAGCGATGACATTTCACATATAAAAACTGGAACATCGAATAAAATTAATTGCCAGTGCAGATGCGATCAACCAGTTCTTTTACTGTGGGAACAAATCCATTGGCGTAGAAGGGGTCTTCTGAAAAGCGATACGCTGCATGGCCTGCGAACATAAGATGTTCATCGGGATTTGCACCATGAGCAATCTCTTGCAGCGTTTTCTGGATGCAGAAACTACGAGGGTCGGATTTACGGCCGGTCGTACCCTTATCATTCGCAGCCCAGTTACTAAACTGGCATTGCGACAAACAACCCATGCAGTCTAACTGATCTTGTCTTATTTGACTGGCTTTATCAGCTGTTGCAAAGATAAGCGTTGAATCGGGGGTAGTAAGTGCCTTGGTAAATCCATCAGCAATATACTCTTTCGCCAACTTTAGATCGTGCTGTGTCAAATAGACCTGTTTATTGCGCACGCCGAAACTAAATTCTGCAATATGATCGCCAGTAGGGTGGTCAACAAAAGCCACCTCACGATCAGAACGTTCATAGAGTTCATGTAAAAAAGAGTTGTAGACAGCCGATGAGTAGAAACCTGTTGGTGAAAAACGATTCAATTTAATATCACCCTCTTTGAGTGTTATTAGGCGTTTTTTCCACACTGCTGAAATTGGACTCTCCTGTGTTAAAAGGGGGCGTGTGCCGTATTGAAAGGTAATTGGACCGATTTCAGGATTATTTAGCCAGTTTGACCATTCACGAAGGAACCAAACACCACCAGCCATCACAATAGGGGTCTGATGCAAGCCAAACTCATTCATTGTTTTGCGTAGTGCTGCCACCCGTGGGTAAGGATCTTCTGGATTATCAGGGCTCTCTGAATTTGACAGGCCATTGTGTCCACCCGCCAACCAAGGATCC
Organism: Mariprofundus sp.; assembly: GCA_030950555.1. Taxonomy (GTDB): domain Bacteria; phylum Pseudomonadota; class Zetaproteobacteria; order Mariprofundales; family Mariprofundaceae; genus Mariprofundus. Next base: position 1,685 of record JAUZRH010000124.1, read on the forward strand.
TCATAAACAACCCCCCCTAGAAGATCAGGAAGCTTGCGGTAAGAGCGTAACCATAAGGCTCTAAATGCACGTGCAGATGAGATAATCGGATAATAATGTACCTGATACTTAGCCGCTAAAGCAGCCAGACGAAAGGGCATACCAGCACCGCAAGTGATGCCGTGAATCATCCCTTTAGCACCATTCATCACGCCTTCTAATACACGCTCAGCACCACCCATTTCCCATAATACATTCATATGCATTCGGCCCTGACCACCAGAAACCTCATGGGCAATGTGCGCCTGATTAATGCCGCCTTGAATGGCTTGATTAACCAGTTCATCAAAACGTTGAATGCGACTTTTGCCAGCATACACCGTGCGTATAATATTCCCGTCGGCATCGACACTGTCGGCATTAACGGCAGAGAATGTGCCAACGCCACCAGCCGCCGCCCAGGCACCGGAGCTAAGTCCCGTAGAAACAGCAACGCCTTTACCACCTTCAATAAGGGGAAGCACCTCTTTGCCAGAAATCATGATTGGTTGAAGCTCAAAAGCCATATAGAAGTCCTTTTCCAGTAGAGCAGTGTCGCTTAGCTCTAGAATATAAAGTGGATCAATAATGAAGTCGTGGAGGCTATCAAACTGAAGCTGGAGTGGCAAAGTTGCTGTGTGATTTTCAATTCATGAGCCTTACTTCTCAAGATGCTTATCATGAGCAATACGTTGTTTTTTATAGCCACGCTATTGATAAAAGGTTGGCATCCTTCACCTGATGGCAAAAGTAGCTTGCACTTTGGAGGGGTTGCGTTCATTCTGTTATCAGGCATCGCGATGTTCATAAAGTATTTCACACGGTGTGAAGAATGTGTCATCTTCAAGCAACACAATGGGGTGTATAAGTAAAAGCTAAATAAGCGCATAGCAAAGCTTGGAGAAAATCCATAGCATTGGATGTGCGGATCAATGTATATATTTATAACGTCGCATAATGTATATTATGTAAAGTCTACGAGGGACCGATGACTGAGAGAATCAATAATAAAGCAGATGATTTTGATAAATTATACTCCCTAATGGATATATTACGCAGTGAATGCCCTTGGGATCGTGAACAAACACTATTATCGCTGCGTCAACACACCTTAGAGGAAGTGCATGAGGTTATTGAGGCCGTTGATCTGGCCGCTCATAAGCGTGACTGGCTGCCACTCAAAGCTGAACTGGGCGACCTACTGTTTCAGATAGCGTTCTATGCACATATCGCTGAAGAAGCGAATGCATTTAATTTTACTGATGTGATTCAAACGCTGGTCGCCAAGATGATTTATCGCCATCCGCACCTTTTTAAAGATGCGAAACCTCGAGATGTGGAGCAGCAATGGGAACAACTTAAGGAGGCTGAGCATCCTGATCGCCATAGTTTAATGGATGGAATTCCGCCATTGCCAGCCCTAAAATATGCACAAAAACAGCAACAGCGAGCTACCCGTGTAGGATTTGATTGGCAGCAGACCGCTGATGTTATGGTGAAAATGCGTGAAGAGATGGATGAGCTCGAACATGAGATCGATACGCAGGCTGATATGAGTCGTATTGAAGATGAGTTTGGTGATGTTCTATTCACGCTTGCAAATTTGGCAAGAAAACTAAATTTGGATGCTGAACTTTGTCTGATGAGTACCAACCGTAAGTTTGCCAAGCGCTTTCGTGGCATGGAACAAGCCGCAGCAGCTTCCTCCATGACGTTGGATCAGATGGATTTAGATGAACAGGAAGTGTTGTATCAGAAGGTAAAATCCGCACAGGCAATGAAGAATCAAGGTGATCAATAGCCTCTGACACAACAATATACACCTTCAAATTCAACCAAGCCTTTACCCGACAGATAGTTGGGTGATACTCGGCCAATATGAACTGGACTATCTCTAATCAACTAACCATGAGTCGGGTGCTTATTATCCCGATTTTCATCCTTGTATTCTATATACCTGATCATTTGGGCTATTATCTCTCTTCATCATTATTTGCTCTAGCAGCGATGACTGACTGGTTAGATGGTTACCTGGCTCGTTCGCGTGGCGAGGAGACTCCTTTCGGTCGATTTCTTGATCCGGTTGCGGATAAACTGTTAGTTGCTTCTGCGCTTGTTTTACTGGTGTCCAGCCACCAAGCACCTGCGGTGTTAGGTATTATTATTATAGGCAGAGAGATAACGATTGGCGCTCTACGAGAATGGCTCGCGCAAAGATCAACGGTTGTACATGTTTCACAAATTGCCAAATGGAAAACAGCCATACAAATGTTATCCATTGCCGCCCTACTCTTACATGTTGAAATCTTAGGGATTTCGATGCATGAAGTTGGTTTTGTTCTACTGTGGATTGCAGCAGCCCTTACACTATGGTCCGGCTATGAATATATCCGAGACGCATGGCCAGAGCTGATGGATCAGGAGTAACAGTTTCTTAATTCCCCCTGCCCTTCTCAAAAGTCACATCGTGAATCAAGTTTAAAATAGACGCTCTGTTTAATACAAAACCAATGGATTCCCGTCTCCACGGGAATGACGGTCAAAAGACACGCCCCATCGCCACCGAAATCCAGTTCAAAACAGACGATATGTTCAGCTAACCCTATCGCGTAGTGCTTCCTGTCTTCACGGGAATGAGGACCCTAGAAACACCTTGCTCGTCATTCCCGTGAAGACGGGAATCCATTTCAAACCAAACGCTCTATGTAGCTAACCCCATCGCCTAGCGGGAACGCCGCTCAAGCTTCCCGTCTTCACGGGAATGACGGTCAACAGACACTCTTAGCCGTCGTTCCATCCATCGAATAGACGCTCATAAATCCAACACATGGGAGCCAATTGCAAAACTCGTGAGCGGCGATCGGCGGCCCCACTTTGGCCCATTTCCGCGCTGTTGTTTGCTCCATGGAACCACCATGCACCTCATTCCACCTCAAAAATGGACTCAAAGTGGGATTGCCGCTCATCCACC
>JAUZRH010000125.1 GCA_030950555.1 Mariprofundus sp.
CAATTCTACTGGTCTATAAGCTCGCCTTCTACGTTGCAGAAACAGTTACATAGGCCCAGCTATGCGCCTGTTTCTGCGCCTTGAATCCAAACTTCTATCCTGCGCACCTTTTGGATGTTTTATTATTTCCGAGGCCCTAAGTTATATCATAATCATCAAATAAACATGTTCCTAATTACCCATGGCTTCCCTTTTAAGACGGGCCAATAATACACATCTCTACACATGGTAAGGTGATTTAAGTATTACGCCCGTCATTCCCGTGAAGACGGGAATCCATCCTCGTTCCCACGCTCCTGCGTGGGAACGCATAGCAGAGCGTTTCAGATATGGATTCCCAATTCAACCCTCGGGAATGACGGTCAACTGCAGTGAAATAATGGTAATCCCCCAAGAGGTTATCAATACCTCGGTTGCCAACCTTTGCTATGAGCGTGATAGAAAGTGCAGGCACGTATCACCATAATTACGCGATTGTGTGCAGATCCAGCCGCTTGGCCACGCTGGTTCAACACGGGATGACTCCTCAAGAACCACTCTTTCACAGAGAATATGATGTTCATCAAGCCACTGAGGCAGCTTCTCAGTAAACCCCTGCTGATAAGGCGGGTCGGCAAAGATAAGGTCAAAATGCTTACCTGAAAGCCTAGGAAGACCGCGCTCGACAGTTGTTGTATAGATCTTCCACTGCTCAGAAATGCCCCATGCAGAGCAGTATTGCTCCATACTGCGCGTGGCAGGTCGCTGCTGCTCAAGCGAAATCAGTGACGTCGCACCACGCGAAAGCGCCTCTAAGCCAATCACCCCAGAGCCGGCAAATAGGTCCAACATACTTAATCCATCCACATTACCAAGCATATTAAACAGCGCCTGACGCACTTTGACAGGCGTAGGACGTAATCCCGGCAAGTCCGGCGCCTCTAAGTTTCGACCACGCAGTGAGCCTGCAGTAATTCTCATTAATGTGCTTTCGCAGCACTTACGGCCGACGCCTCGATATTGAGCTTGGCCCCAACACGGACACGGTTCCACTGCTCAGGTTTGAGAAAGCGTGCTGCCTGTTGTTTTACCTGATTCAAGGTGACCGCATCTACCTTTTGTGTCCATTTCGACAGATAATCCAAGGGCAAATGATAGAGACCGATCATCGAAATAAGCCCCACCCGTTCCCGATTAGAGTCCATGCGTTGGGCGAAACTGCCGCTTAGATTATCTTTACTAGCCTGCAACTGCTTGCGCGTTACTTTACCGCTGGCCATCTCGCCCATCACCTTGCGCACTACAGCTTCAGCCTCGGCTGCCTGATCAGCTTTCGTTTGTAGCGTAATCACAAATGACCCAGGTGCCGCTAGGGGGATAAAATAGGAGTAAACGCCATAAACCAGACCACGTTTTTCCCGCACCTCTTCCATCAAGCGTGAGCCAAAGCCACCCCCACCTAAAATATGGTTAAGTACAAATGCCGGAAAAAAAGCACCATCACTGCGAGCTGGCCCCTGACGCAACAGCTGTACCAATGTTTGGCTGGTCGGCAGGGAGATATCCGCTGTTTTACCCATCACAGTAGGCGCTACAGCAATATCCATCAAGCGATGTTTAGGTGCACCATGCCAACCGGCCAAGCGGTGCTTTAACATTGGTAGCAGCTCATCCATAGTGATGTCACCACTGACAGCCAGCACCGCACCAGCAGGTTTAACTTGCGTATGATAAAGCTTTTTTAAGTCCTTCAATTTAATGGCAGCCAGTGATGCTTCAGTGCCACTCGAACGGTGACCATAGGGATGTTCACCAAAAAGTAAGCGGCTAGCCGCTGTTGCTGCTTGGGCCCCCGGCTCTTCCAATGCTTTTCTGGCTCCTGAGATAGAATCCTGCTGAAAAATAGCAAAACGCTCGTTATTCCAGCCTGGCATTAACAGCAGTTCGGCAAAGGCATCTAAGCCTGGTTGCAAAGCCTCTTTAAGTACCGTTAGAGATAACTTCAGATCATCTCGACTAGCGGCTGCTCCAAGGTGAATCGCATCAGCATCCAAAAGTGCGGCCAAAGCGCGATGATCGTGGCGGGCGCTATGATCAGCCAACATCGTCGCTAGCAGGCTTGCCGTTCCCGCTGTTTCTGCCGCTTCGAAGCGACTGCCAGCCACAACAGATAACTGCATCGACACCATAGGCACATTGTGTGCTTCCATTAGCAGCACACGCAGCCCATTTTTCATCTCCGCTTGTTGAATTGCTGGCACAGCAGAAGCTGTATGCACATAACTAAATAGCAGCAGCATAGGTATTATTAGATAGCGTTTCATTATTTCACCTCCGGCGTAAGGATGCCCGTGGTTGAACGATCCTTTGTAAACCAGCGACCCACAGCTGCTTGCAGATCAGCCGCCGTAACAGCTGCAATAGCTTTTAACCATGCATCACGATGCTCAGCACCAATGCCGGATACTTCCATACGGCCAATCTCCTTGGCACGCAGGTAGAGCGAATCCTGTGCAAATACTTCCGACGCAATCATATTGCGTTTAGCCGCTGCCAGAACAGCTTTCGGCTCTGGTTTTGTAGCCATATCAGCCAACAACGCCCAGACAGCCTGCTCAAAATCTGCAGTGGTCTGCTTTGGCCCGAGCATGCCGTAGAGATACCACAAATCCAGCCCCATACCGAAGGGGTCATAACCGGCGCTAGCGGCAAAAGCCCGTCGCTGCTCATCGACTAGTTCTCGTTGTAAACGAGCGCTACGACCACCTGCCAGCACTTGCGTTGCAACAGCCAAAGCAGCGACCTCTTTGTCATTATGACCCGGCTCCCACACTGGCAAAGGAATAGTAATGGCCAGCATCGGCAGCTGGGCTGGCAGTTTCACTTCGATACGCTTAGCACCAAGTGGCTCGGGCTCCTTTGGATTAAATCTAGCTTCAACAGGGTGGGCTTTCATGCGAGCAAAGGTCTCTCCCACCCTCTTTTTCATTTGTAAGAAATCAACATCCCCGACAACTACGACCGTCACATTACCTGGTATATAGTGCTTTTGATAAAAAGCGCGTACATCTTCAATCGTTAGTTTTTTCAAATCCTGCATCCAACCAATCACCGGATTACGATAAGGATGCAATCTTAGAGAGACCGCAGACAACTCTTCAAACATGTGACTGTTGGGATCATCATCCGTGCGCATACGCCGCTCTTCCATAATCACTCGAATCTCTTTCTGAAAATCCTCATCCCGAAGCGCCAGATGTGCAAAGCGCTCAGCTTCTAAACCTAAGACCTCTTCCACCTTGGCTGCAGGAACCGTTTCAAAATAAGCTGTGAAGTCTGTACTGGTAAAGGCATTATCATTACCGCCTATGGCAGCGATGCGTCTGGAATATTCACCTGCCGCCAATTTTGCTGAACCCTTAAACATCATATGCTCAAACACATGTGCCAAACCAGTTTTCCCAGGCACCTCATCACGCCCCCCCACCTTCAACCATATCTGCACCATCGCCACTGGCGCTGAATGATCTTCTTCAACAATGAGTTTAGCCCCATTTTTAAACATTGCTTGCTGTAGTATGGCGGCCGATGACCAGCTAGGCATACTCCATAGCAAGAGTAACAAGGTAAATATTCTAATAAACATCTGCAATTACAAACCCCTTAACTTCTTATTTGGACGGGATCATGATTTAATTTCTTACAGTTGGCAAACGGTATCTGCCAGCATTTTTTTATGGTTATACTGCAGATGCTTTAACGCAAAATGCCAACACAACGTTTGCAATCTAATTTTTTGCCTCTAGTATGACCGATAATGCTTACTGGAAACGATTTAATAACCAAACAAGACGACTGCGTGTCGAACAATCTCTCTTTTCGCAACCCTGTTGCGAATGATGGGCCGGCTATGCATGCCTTGGTTGAACGCTGCAAACCGCTGGATGTAAACTCACTGTACTGTTATTTAATATTGTGTGAACACTTCTCTTCAACGTGCTTAGTCGTTGAAGATAATAACGAAGTGGTCGGCTTTATTACAGCCTATATCCCCCCTGAAAAACGCGACACCTTATTTGTATGGCAAGTGGCTGTTGATGCACGCCTGCGTGGCCAAGGCATCGCTAAAAAGATGATTAGGACCCTGTTATCACGGTCCAATCTCATGCGCACCAGCTATATTGAAGGAACTGTCAACCCGTCAAATGAGGCTTCTCGCTCCCTGTTTAAATCCCTTGCGAAGGATTGCTCTTGTGCCTTTGATGAAGATCTTATTTTCCCTGCCAAAATGTTTGGTGAAGGCGATCATGAACAGGAGAATCTTATGCGTGTTGGTCCAGTAATCCGGTAAGCAAAACCTTAATCGGGAGTTTAATAATGAGAATTTTTGAAGAAATGGAATCCGAGGTTCGGGGCTATATACGTTCCTTTCCCGCAGTATTTGATGTAGCAAAAGGCTCAGAAATATTCGATGAACATAACAACCGTTATATAGATTTCTTTGCCGGAGCGGGCTCATTAAATTACGGGCACAATAACCCTGCCATCTCCAAAGCCTTAATTGAATACCTCCAGCACGACGGCATTGTTCATGGCTTGGATAAGGCCACTGTGGCAAAAAAAGCTTTTTTACAAAAATTAAAAGACACCATCTTTTCGCCACGCAACCTAGAGTATAAGGTTCAGTTTACTGGCCCTACGGGAACCAACGCTGTTGAAACCGCCCTAAAACTGGCGAGAATGATTAAAGGCCGCTCAAACATTATCACCTTTACCAATGCTTATCATGGCCTGTCGATGGGTTCATTGGCTGTAACGGGTAATTCATTTTATCGCGACGAATCCTACGGCGTGCGCGCCAACAGTGCCTTTATTCCATTTGATGGCTATATGGGCCATGACTTCGATAGCATGGGGTATTTACGAAAAATTCTAACCGACCAGAGTAGTGGCATAGATCTCCCCGCGGCTATTATCGTTGAAACCGTTCAAGGTGAAGGTGGAATCCATGTGGCTCGTGACGAATGGCTACAGGAGCTAGAAGGGATTTGTCGGGAATTTGATATCCTACTGATTATCGATGATATTCAGATGGGCAATGGTCGCACGGGTACATTCTTCAGCTTTGAACGCTCAGGCATCACGCCGGATATGGTGACCGTATCAAAATCTATCGGCACAGGCCTACCAATGGCGCTATTGCTCATGCAGCCAAAACTGGATCAATGGAAACCAGGAGAGCATACAGGCACCTTCAGGGGTAATAATCTAGCTTTCGTAGCAGCCACTAAGGCGCTTGAATATTGGGATACACCGGATTTTGCTGAAGGTATTGCTCATAAAGGTAAGATGTTTGAGCAAGGACTGCGCGCAATCATTGAAAAATATCCCGACACTCAAGCTGAACTACGCGGTGTAGGCATGGTTTGGGGTATTGAATTTGCCGATGAAGGTTTCGCCGGTTGCATTTCAGAAGAGGCATTTAACCGTAATCTGATTATTGAAACTGCCGGAGCCAATGGACAAGTGCTGAAGTTCTTGGCCGCACTAACCATTGAAGAGTCTTTAATTGAAGAGGGCTTGAAGATCATTGATGAATCCATTGCTGCTGTATTGGCAACACGAAAAAATCTCCATGACGGTATTTTAGTATGATTGTCCGCCACCTTAAAGACATTATCAATAGCGATCGTGATGTCCGGGCAAAAAATGGCAACTGGGAGAGTCGACGCCTGATTCTCAATAATGATGCCGTTGGCTTCTCGCTGCATGATACAATTATTCATGCTGGCACTGAAACACTCCTCTGGTACAAACACCATATCGAAGCGGTCTACTGTATTGAAGGCGAAGGCGAAGTGGAAACAACCGACAATGGTGAAGTTCACCCGATAAAAGCAGGCTCGGTTTATCTGTTAAACGGTAATGAACGCCACTGGTTACGTGCTAAAACGACGATGCGAATGGTATGTGTGTTTAATCCGCCGGTAACAGGCAAGGAGACACATGATGCTGAAGGGGCATACTCACCAGGCGCTGAATTCAACGGTTAAACCTGTATAACTCATGATTCTCGCTAGCTTTCTTGGCTTTATGTTGCTATTTGTGCTGATCGGCGGCCTCTCATATCTGCAGAGCAAAAAAACTGCTGAGGACTATCTGGTTGCCAATCGATCCATGGCACCTTGGCTTGTTGGCTTGTCAGCGGTAGCAACAAACAATAGCGGTTACATGTTTACAGGTATGATCGGCTTTACCTACAGCACGGGGTTATCCTCAATCTGGCTGATGATCGGTTGGATTGTGGGTGACCTGGCTGCTTCGTTAAGTATTATGAAGCGCCTCCGGCAAGTTGCTGAGCAGCGTGACTTACATAGCTTTGGCGGACTACTGGCCGACTGGCATGGCCAAGGCTTTAATAAGCTGCGACGCATGTCAGGGCTACTTATTGTTATCTTTCTCGGTGCTTATGCTGCCGCACAATTCAATGCCGGCAGCAAGGCCTTGCATGTTCTATTTGATTGGGACCTACAAACAGGTGCCATCCTTGGCGCCGTCATGGTTCTTTTTTACAGCTTTATGGGAGGCATCCGCGCCTCCATCTGGACTGATGTTGCACAATCTTTTGTGATGCTTTTATCAATGTGCATTATGATGGCCATCGGCATATCACATGTAGGTGGTGCTGATTTAGCATTAAGCCAACTCAATAGCGTCAACGATACGTATATGAACTGGTTTCCCGATCAAGATTGGACAGGCATTCTGCTGTTTATTCTAGGCTGGGTGTTCGCAGGCTTTGGTGTTGCTGGCCAACCACATATCGTAGTGCGTTATATCGCCTTAGACAATGTCAATCATATCGGTCGTTTTCGACTCTGGTATTACAGCTGGTTTGTCGCCTTTTATTCGGCCACGGTGGTGGTAGGCCTATTGGCCCGACTGCTTTTGCCTGATGTAAATGGCTTTGATGCCGAACTAGCACTGCCAAGCCTGGCACTACAGATCCTGCCTGATGCGCTGGTCGGCTTAATGCTCGCAGGACTATTTTCCGCTACCATGTCCACGGCTGATTCGCTGGTTCTATCCTGTACAGCATCAGTATCACGTGACCTTTTCCCCCATCATAAGGCTGAATATTGGCAGACAAAAATGATTACTGTGATAGTGGTTATTAGCGCACTCTGTATTGCCCTGTGGGGTTACAGCAGTGTGTTTCAACTGGTATTAATTGCCTGGGGCTTGCTGGCAGCGGCGTTTGCACCTTTGCTTCTCGTCTATGCACTGGGTAAAAAACCGGGTGAAATTCAGGCCATCACCATGATGCTGGCTGGCATCGCCACACTTTTAGCCTGGCGATGGCTGGGTCTATCCGAAGCAGTCTACGAAATTCTCCCTGCCATGCTAGCCGGACTATTGACCTTTATGGCTTTTCAACTAACCAGTACACTGCAACGCAGTGATCACAGCTAGGTAGCTCCCAACTTCGGCTTCCCTTTCAAGACGGGACATCTGCAATGACAAAGATTACGAGATGCTTTCGGTTATAGTATTTTTTATTCCACAAGCTGTTTGACCTCAATCCCCATAGTCTCCCGACCTAAGGGCCGCGGAAA
>JAUZRH010000126.1 GCA_030950555.1 Mariprofundus sp.
ACTACACTGATATTCTTTTCAACTAAATGAGTGGGGCTACGATGAAATCATCAAAATACATTTATGACACAGTTACTTTAATTACATGCTTATTGTTTTACTGTTTTCCTGGTCAATCAATAGCAGCTTCTTCCATCCAGCTTAGCAATAAATTTCAGCTTCATGAAGCTATCGCCGGCATAAAATTTAGTTATTATGGCGACTTTATGCTGTCATATGGTTCAAGTGGCGAGATTAAAATTTGGAATTTAAAGTCCGATAAAATTGAGCGTACCTTGTCAGTTAACAAGCCAATCACTTCGCTGACAATCGACCGAGATCAGAACCATATTGCAGCAGGCTGTAGCGATGGATCAATCTCAATTTTTGACTTTGAGCAAGGAAAAATATCTAATTCTTTTAAGGCTCATAAAGGGAAAGTTCTATCCATAGCCTTTTCGCCCAATGGGAAAATTTTAGCTACTGCAGGAGAAGACTCTACGATCTGGTTATGGAATACTAAATTTGGTGATAAAATGGGATACTTAAAAGGTCACACTGGAAAGGTTAACTCAATATCATTTGGTCCTAGAGGAGAGGTGCTATATTCAGCGGGTGAAGATAAAACTATTCGTTTTTGGGATATTCAGGGTAAAAAGGAGATTAAAAATATTTACGAAGAGTCTGCAAAGTATGGCAGCCTCAATGATGTAGCTATGTCTACCTATATGGATGTCGTTGCAGAAGCAATCACATCCGTCACGACTGACACTCGCAGTAGAAGACATGCAGCAGGCGCCATGGGCGGTCCACGCTGGCAATATATCATCAAACTAAGAAATGGTTTAACGGGTGAGGATGTCGGCAACCTTGAGGGGCATAAAAGCCCTGTGAACACTGTATCAGTCAGCCCTAGTGGGCTCATGGTAGCATCAGCCAGTGATGATAACACACTCCGTGTTTGGAATACGAGAACACGTGTGCAAATTACTTCAATACCGATGAATTCTAAGGTAAATACTGTACAATTTAGTCATAGTGGCCAATGGATCGCCACTTCAAATGCTCAAAATGCCATACAAGTCTATGAAGTAGAACAGGCAGGCTCTGAGCCTGAGAAAATCACATCAACTTCACAAGCTAGAAGCTCAACTACATCTAAATGGAACTCATCCACTCAAGGCGTAATAGGACAAAAATATGCTGTTGTTATTGGCGTAGGTGCTTATCAGGATTCCCGAATTAACCCTCTAAAATATGTTGATGAAGATGCAAAAGGTTATTATGACTACCTAGTCTCCCCAACTGGCGGTGGGCTTCCTCGCAATCATGTCAAACTACTGTTAAATCAAGATGCCACCCAGAGAAACATAAAAAGTGCATTGGGTAGCTTTCTGTCCAAGAAAGCCAAAAAACAGGATACCGTATACATTTACTATGCTGGCCATGGTGCACCAGAAACAGATCAGTCCGGAAAATCAGATGATGGTGTAAGCAAGTATCTGGTCCCTTATGATGCTGAGCCAGATGATCTATACGCCACGGCTTTACCTATGGGCGAGATGGAAAATGTATTCCGCCGCATAGATGCTGAACGTATTGTCTTCTTTCTTGACACTTGTTACAGCGGCGCAGCCGGTGGTGGTGGCAGAACATTTAGAAGCTCAACCCTACAACAACGTAGTGTACAAATCTCTGGCCGCTTCCTTGAGGATGCAGCACAGGGTACGGGGCGAGTCATTGTTACTGCAAGCCGACCGAATGAGCTCTCCATCGAAACGGATAAGCTCAGGCATGGCCTATTCACTTATCACTTGCTCGCGGCGCTTAAAGGAGCTGGCGATACCGACCTCAATGGTATCATCACACTACGTGAAACGTATGACTATATTGAAAAGAAGGTTTCATCTCAGGCAAAAGCAATGGGAGGAAAGCAGCACCCTGTTATGGTTGGATCATTTTCAGGTGATTTGGTGATGGGTAAGAAATAGGTGGTTTCCCGTTCCTTTAGTGGAGAATCTGATTTTGTCCTGCTTGAATAATACCCAGTTATTTCCTTACTCCTGGGTCAGCGGGGGCATTGAGTCGCCGCAGAATTGACAGTAAAGAAAAAATGGCTCTTTTGAATTCTAAGTGAGTAAGCAATAATTATTCACTTTGGAAAAATCCAGTTTCCCAGTGACGGGGTCAGGCATGACTTATTGACATTTAGACATGTCGATTGATTCACTGATAACGTTTTGATCCAAGTACATTAATCCGATGAGCATAGGAAAGGGAAAATATATTCCATTGGTCACTGGAGTAGCGCGGTAAGATGCTGGGATGCGTGCAATGGCATTATTATTGGGCATCCTTCACCAACGTTAACGCTTTACGTTACCTCGTAACTGAAAGATATATCCTGATCTTCCGTAAGCCGAATGAACCATGGGCGTTTTTTATTGATTCCCTCACCCAGGCCCTCTCCCTGAGGGAGAGGGCCTGGGTGAGGGAATCAACTATTTGGCAAAGCCTTTTCCGTCTTAACTACTCAGCACCCACCCATAGTATCTATAGGAGTTCATTGCTACTATATATTGTGTTTTTCGACATATTGCAAAGTTCATAGTTCCAATCTTCCGCAAGAATTATAAGAAAAACACCTCATATGGTGGTCATACTCGTTGAAAACACAACATATGGTGCTGAGTAGTTGCTTCCCGAAGGCTGAATCGGGAATAACTAGAAAAGGTATCTTTAAACTTGAATCACTATATGCATTTGCTTATTCTATTTGCAGCCAGACAGGCGCATGATCACTTGGTCGTTCTAGTCCACGATAAGCAATATCAATATCACCGGCTTGCACTTTCAAACTGTCTGAGAGCAACAGATGATCGATGCGAAGTCCCCAGCCACGGCGAAAGCCACTACTGCGGTAATCCCACCAGCTATACATAGCCCGATCAGGATAGAGAGCGCGAAGCCCATCCTCCAAGCCCAAGGCTAAAAGTGAGGCAAAAAAACGTCTCTCCTGTTCGGAACAGGTTATTTTACCTTGCCAGCGCAAGGGATCATGGACGTCCATATCTGTTGGTGTAATATTAAAATCGCCGAGTAAAATCAGCCTATCGTAGCTCTGCAACTCTTGCTGAAGAAAGCCATAAAGCGCTTCCAGCCAGCGAAACTTATAACGGTATTTGTCCGAACCTACTGCCTCCCCATTCGGGATATAAACATTGATCACGCGCACACCATCAATGGTTGCCGCTAGCAGCCGGCGCTGTGGATCATTCAGACCAGCAAGCTCAGATACCACATCCTGCAACTCAGAACGCGCCAACAAAGCAACGCCATTATAGCTTTTTTGCCCCGAATATTGCACCTGATAACCGGCGCTTTTCAGTTCAGCCAGCGGAAAACGTTCATCAGGTACTTTGGTCTCCTGTAGTGCGACGATGTCCGGCTTCTCCTTTGCAAGATAGGCAAGCAACTGTTCTAGTCGCACATTCAGGGAGTTTACATTCCACGTGGTAATTTTCATGCGCCTATCATGCCAATCCCATGGCTCTATCTCAAGCAGTTGGAGTCTACCAGCGCGCAGAAAGCTTCCTAGCGCTTGCCAGATCAACTGCGGCATGGGAGTCTGCTTTCATGAATAGCAAACCGCTTATCTCACTGATCTGGGCAATGGATGAAAATCGACTCATTGGCTCTAATAATGCACTGCCATGGCGCTTACCTGCCGATATGGCTTGGTTTAAAAAAAACACCCTGGCTAAACCAATTCTGATGGGGCGAAAAACATACGACTCGATTGGCCGTCCGCTGCCAGGCCGAACGAACCTGATCCTGAGCAAACAAGCAGATCTAAAAGTAGAGGGTTGCAGCGTTATTCACCATTTAGACGCCGCCAAGACTATGGTAGGGGATGCCGAAGAGATCATGGTGATGGGAGGCGCTGAAATTTACAAGCTACTTCTACCCTATGCCGATCGTCTTTATATCACGGAAATCGCAACAGCATGTCAGGGAGACAGCTGGTTTCCCGCCTTTGATCGCAGCGAATGGCAACCGCTGTTTACAGAGAGTCACCCTGTCGATGATCGAAATATTTATCCCTACTCATTTACTATTTTAGAACGCAAGCACGCATAACATGGGTGATAAGTCAGACTCTTTTTTCAACCTGGGGCCAGAGCAGGTGATTCAGGCTATTGAAAGCACTAACTTACGCTGCAACGGCTTCCAGTTGCCATTAAATTCGTATGAAAACCGTGTTTTCCAAATCGGCTTGGAAGATCAACCACCCATTATCGCTAAATTTTATCGGCCAAAGCGCTGGTCCAATGACACCATCCTAGAAGAACATGATTTTACACTGGAACTAGCTGAATTAGATATTCCAGTCATTGCGCCTATACTGATTCACGGCAAAACGCTGCATCATCACGCTGCCTTTCGTTTCGCCCTCTACCCTTGTCGACCGGGCCGCGCCCCAGATCTGGAAAACAGACAGCAACTACAGCAACTTGGTCGCTATATTGCACGTATTCACGCGCTTGGTGGAGCCGCACATTTTGCCCACCGGCCAGCACTCAATGTGCATACCTTCGGCGATAGCGCATGCGCATACCTGTTTGATCACGATTTTATTCCACCTGAATTAGAAGCCGCCTATAGTGATGTCGCCGCGTCGTTATTGGACAGTATCGAAGCACGCTTTCAAGAGGCATCGCCACTAAAAATTCGTCTGCACGGGGATGGTCATCCTGGCAATATTCTATGGCATGATGGCAGCCCATTTATTGTAGATTTTGACGATGCTCGCACGGGGCCTGCCATCCAAGATTTATGGATGTTCCTCTCAGGCGAACGCCCCCAGCAGCTATCTACACTCGACACATTACTCAGTGCTTATAGCCAATTTCATGATTTTGATTGCAACGAACTCTCCCTGATAGAGCCACTACGCGCACTACGCATCATGCATCACAGCGCATGGCTAGCACAGCGATGGGCAGATCCCGCCTTTAAAATTGCATTTCCATGGTTCAACACCCTCCCCTACTGGCAAGAACATCTACTCTCACTACGGGATCAACAGCGTGCCATTGAGGCCCCACCGCTCTATTGGTTCTCAACATAGAAAGAGTGCCCCCCTCTACACATGCGATGGTGATTTAAGCATTACGCCCGGCGCTCCCGCTATGTGATAGGCTTGGCCAAACAACCAAAACCGTGTCTGATTGATTCGGGCAGTCTAATGAATCCTATCGCGTAGCGGGAACACCGCTCCTTGCTTCCCGTGAAGATGCGGGCCGGGAATCCGGCCTAATTCCGACTTTATGCAGCAGGTTTAGCATTCTTGGACAGCATCCTAAGGGCCGCGGAAAAAATAAAGTATCCAGGTTATGCGCAGGATAGTTGTTGGATTCAAGGCGCCAAATCAAGCGCATAGCAGGGCTATGTAACTGATTTGGCAACGCAGAATGCGGACTTATAGACCAGCAGAATTGGA
>JAUZRH010000127.1 GCA_030950555.1 Mariprofundus sp.
CTGCGTTGCCACAGAGTTACTACTAAAGGCAGTAGGCTATCGCGCCCATTCAGGGCTTGCTTATGCGCTTGATTTGGCGCCTTGAATCCAACAACTATCCTGCGCATAACCTGGATACTTTATTTTTTCCGCGGCCCTAAACCCAAGCCCTCAGGGAGAGGGCTTGGGTGAGGAGATCAATAAAAAAACGTCCCTGATAATCCGGCTTACGGAAGCTAAATAGACATCTTCTAGTTGTGTCGAGCGTCAACTATTTTTTATAGCTGGTGAAGGATGCCGCTTCTACCATCATTCTGTTCACCTTACCGTTTGAGTCAGCACGGTGGCAGGTCTGACATCCGTCATCTTTGTAACTTTTTGGTAAACCGTAGGTTTCTTGTTATGGCCAGATCGTAGTTTGGTTCATGGACAGCTTGCCAAGACATAGCCTGAGCCTTCTACATTTGGACGTTTTAAATTTTTACGTGACCCTTAGCAAAAAGTCGTCTATAACAAGAGGGAGCCTTAAAATAGCGGAGCGTTATGCCTATGGTGATTCCATACGCTGAACGCCGCTTGGAGCTATGCCGGAGTGAGGGAGTCAATCGCCGCTCATGGGTTTTGCAAGAGGCTCAATAGGGAGGGGTAATGGATATCTCTGATTCCGTCGCAACTAAAGCTGCAATAAAATCACAAATGCTTCAGCGATGCCTGTTGGTGTCTATCTTGTTCGTTGCTTTATTTGGTGTAACAAACTGGCTGTTCGGTGACAGGCTGTTGGCAGAGTTTGAATTGGCGATGTTATTCAGTTTGGCCGGTTTAATGTTGTGGGGGTATCTGGGCGGTTCAGCTGTTTTAGTGCAAAATTTTCTTATATTGCATCCGATTGTACTTTTTGCAACCCTGTTTTTTACTGGTGGTACGATTGGCATAGGTTTTATTTGGAGTTTTGGTATCCCTTTTATTGGTTGTATGGTCGCGGGTACCCGCGCAGGTTTAATTTGGACTCTCTTGTATGCTGCTTTGATCGCTTTTGGTACTCCCTTCTTTTCTGATATTGGTTGGCTAAAGCTGCTTTATATCGGCTTGGCGTATGTGTCATTTACGATGATTGCTCTATTTACGGCGCGTTCGATGGAGCAGGTGGAGTTTTATAAAGATGAACTGTTGAGTGACGCGAGTCGTCAGTTAAAGCATGGTCATCACCTGTTATCAGAGAGTCGTGTAAACCATAGGGCTCTTCTTGATGTGTTGCCTTTTGCTGTTGGCATTCATCGTGAAGAGCGCTGGATTTACTGCAACCCTGCGGCAGCTAATCTACTTCAAGCTGGTGGTCCTGAAGGCGTGATAGGGACCTCGCTCTTCGATTGTCTGGCGGTTCATGAGTGGGAGAGGGTACGTGAGAGAATCGCACAAATGGAACAAACTGGCCGACCTGCCCCTGTCGAAAATGTATCTTTGGTATGTAAAAATGCGGCGACGATATCTGTGCAGGTGCAGAGTTTTCCTGTGCTCATTGAGTCTGAGTTGGCATTTTTGCTGACAGCCGAGCCGCTTGATAGGCATGGAGAAGTACATAAGCCTGAGAGTGAAAATATGCAGGAGCCCGATGCTCGGTATGAGTATGATACGGTGATAGCGTTGAATGCAATGCTTTGTAGAATTGAAAGCAGGATTCGTTGCAGTTTAACTGAGCAGATTGTCTTACGTATGAAGCTTGCTTCTGTAGAGATTAGCGTGCTTGGTAATGAGTCTAAATTGCAACAGTTGATGTTGAATTTAGTTGAAAATAGTGTGCATGCTATTGGGCAGAATCACGGAGAAATCCATATTAGTAGTGGTCTGAGATATATGAAACGAGACTCCTTTTGTCATGCCAGTGCGATGTTGGACGAAGGTGAATATGTGCTGATTGAGGTGAGTGATAACGGTTGTGGTATGGATCCGGGGCAGCAAACAAAGTTACTTTCTCAGTTACTTAGCGTCAAAGAGTCTGTTCGAGGTAAGGGCTTGTCGGTAACGCTTGAAATTGTCAAGGCCTTGCATGGTTCCATTCAACTGCTTACTGCTGCCGGTAAGGGTGCAACATTTCGAGTCTATTTACCGGCAGTAAAAGGATCTTGTCATACGCCGCATGGTTGAACCTAGTGGGGATTAGGTGCTTACTCCAAAGGACGGCGATATAGCCTCTTCTGAATTCCTTTAAACTCGATGTCTCAGTTTTGTAGTGGAAAATCGAAGGACGCACTTGAACTCAGCTAGTTTATTTCAAAACGCAAATAAAACGACATCTTCGACTTTTAACGATATCCATAAAACCATCAAAAACTTTCCATCACAGAGTCACGAAGGGCACGAAGAAAATCATTATCATAAATGAACATGTCTGAATTCAAGTCATAAGTGCAATCTCAAATACTGCTCTCATATTAATCCCTGTATTTCTTTCAAATACCCCATAAGGCGTTTTGAAGCCCAAACACTTTCTTGGCCTGCTATTTAGCTTGTGAACAGCCTCTAGTACCTCTTTTTCTGTCACGTCTAATAAGCTCATTGACTTTGGAAAATACTGACGTAATAGGCCATTCGCATTCTCGTTTTGGCCACGCTCCCAAGAGTGGTATGGCTTGGCAAAATACACATTACATTCGAGTGCCTTGGCAATCTGTTCATGAAATGAAAACACCTTACCGATGATTGTGTCTCCTTCCCAATCACCAATTCGCTCCCTATTATTAGCCTCTTTCGGGCGTTCATCAATATCCACACGATTCACTATTCCATTGCGATTATGCGCTGATCCATAACGCTTTCTATAGGTCTTATTTTGATGGCGCAGGTGAGAATGAAGTTGCCCTCCATTTTTTTTATCAGTCAAGATAAACTGGTAAATTGTCTCATGGTGCACCGTAGCAAAGCCATCACCTTTTAGTCGACAGACGGCTTGCTCAGGACTCCAATCTTCCTCAA
>JAUZRH010000128.1 GCA_030950555.1 Mariprofundus sp.
TCTGCGTTGCCACAGAGTTACTACTAAAGACAGTAGGCTATCGCGCCCATTCAGGGCTTGCTTATGCGCTTGATTTGGCGCCTTGAATCCAACAACTATCCTGCGCATAACCTGGATACTTTATTTTTTCCGCGGCCCTAAGGCGCACTCCAAAGCCTTGAGGTCAGGGACTAAGGTTTTATGATGCACAAATATTTGCAAGCATAGGGATGCAAGTATGGCTTGTCGGTCATTCCCGACCGGATCGAGAATCCAGCATGGCAGCGTGTGATTGAGAATAATGGATTCCCGTCTTCACGGGAATGACGGGCGTAGTCTGACCCCTTTTTCAGCGCTCATTATTCTTGAGAGTAGTAAAATGAAAAAATGAACGCAGGATTGCTGCTATGCAGATACGAAAAGCAGCAATTGATAGTTTGGCGGACATTTTGATTCGCCATCGAAAAGCAGAGCCGGCGATGGAGCGTTATGGTGGTCGTAGCGATGTGCGTGGGCGGGCGCTACTACATCAAATCGTTTATGGGGTATTGCGCCGCTTCTACTCATTGGAGGCGGATTATTCACGTTTTTGCCGTAGTAAGCCGGATGAGACGGCACAGATGGCACTGCTCGTAGGCAGTTATCAACTGCGTCATATGCGTATACCTGTGCATGCAGCTGTCTCTGAGACTGTTGCGGCTGTGATGCAGAGCAACCCGAAAGGGGCCGGTTTTGTTAATGCTGTGTTGCGACGGGTGGCCGAGCATGAGTCTCCAGGGAAGCTAAAGCCTTATCAACGTGCGGAGTTGCCGCGCTGGATGTATAATCGTTGGCGTGATGCTTTTGGTGCGGAGGTAGTGGCTAGATGTTGTGATGCGCTGAGAGAGGTGCCACCACTTTGTCTGGCTCTGTTTGTTGAGCGTAAGGCGTGGATGGCTGAAGCGGCGGCATCTGACATAGCGGTGAGCGTTGGTACTCTTAGCCCTTATGCCGTGCTGCTTGCTGCTGGCAGTGATGTGAGAAGTTTACCCGGTTATGCTGAAGGTGCGTTTATGGTAATGGATCAAGCGGCACAGGCGGCGGTGATGGCACTGCCCGATCCTTGCGCGAACGGGGTGATTGTTGATCTATGTGCCTCTCCGGGTGGCAAATCAGCGCTGCTATCGCACCGTTTTCCGAAGGTGAAAATCATAGCTGTGGAGCTTAATAGCACACGTCTTCCTCGATTGCGTGAGAATCTTAAGCGTTTAAAGTGTCATAATGTTGAAGTGGTTCAGGCCGATGGTACCCAGCTCCCCTTTGCGGATGGTTCTGTCGATGGGCTGCTACTTGATGGCCCCTGCTCTGCCTCGGGTATTTTACGCAGGCATCCAGATGCGAAATTTCTGCATGATGAACAGGATGTGAAAACGCTAGCACTGTTGCAGCGGCAGCTTTTAAAGGAGGCTGAGCGCGTGCTTAAAGAGCAGGCAAGTATGGTTTATGCTGTATGCTCAATTCAGCCGCAAGAGAATGAGCTGGTGCTAGTCGATAGTAAACGAGAGTGGCAGATGCAGCGCCGTTTTCCAGCTTTGCAGTGGGATGGTTTTTTTCATGCCATCACTGAACCAATATGTTTAAAAGACAGTTATCTCAAGCTGTGAGTGAAGGGAATGGTATGGTTTAAAAGTATGGGCGAATTTGATCTGATTGAACGCTGTTTTGTTGGCAAAGGGGGCGGTCCGAGCCCTTTTACTCTGTTGGGTATTGGTGATGATGCCTCCCTGCATCAACTTGAAGCGGGCATGGAACTGGTGGTTAGCAGCGATAGCTCTTTGGCGGGTGTGCATTGGCCCGTGGATCTGCCGCTAGAAATTGGCGCTGATAGGGCGATCTGTTCGGCTCTCTCTGATCTTGCTGCGATGGGAGCTGAGCCACTCTGTTGCTGGTTGAATGTGATGGCCGAAAGTAGTGATGCGGTGGTGCAAATGGGGGCGGGGGCGACGGCTGCCCTAAAGCGTCACGGTGTGGAGTTGGTTGGTGGTGATACCACGCGTGCGCTCTGTAATGCGCTTTCCGTTACCGTTGCCGGTAAACTGCCAAAAGCTACGGCGATGCGCCGAGATCAAGGTTTGATAGATGATAAAATTTGGATACTTGGTCGCGTGGGCTTTCATCGTGCCGGGTTACAGCAGTGGTTTGATGGGCAGAAAGAGGGCTGTTTTATGAGTGATTTCCACCGTATTGAACCGTTGTTGACAGCGGCTGTGCAGTTGCGCGAGCAGGGGGTACGTTGTTGTATGGATGTCAGTGATGGCCTATTGCAAGATGCCATGCACTTGGCCAGTGCTTCTTCGATGGGGATGGAAATTGAATTATCTCTGCTACCTGACTGGCAACAATTGGTGGCTGAACTGGGTGAAGAGAGCGCTATTCATTATGCCGCTTATGGCGGTGAGGATTATGCGCTTCTGTTTACAGCACCGGCATCAATGTATTTTGATGGAGCCGCCTGTATTGGCCACTGCTCTGCAGAGGCTGGTGTGCGTGCAAGCCTGAATCATAAAACTATCGAAATAGAGAAGGCGGGTTATGACCATTTCAAATAGATCGTATGGATTAGCAGGTTGGATCGCGGCAGGTTTTGGTAGCGGTTGGTTACCGAAAGCACCGGGTACATGGGGTTCGTTAGCCTCACTACTGCCGGCATGGTTGTTACTACAGCAGTTCGGGTCAATAGGCTTGTTGATAGCAGCACTGCTGGTGAGCATCATTGGCTGTTGGGTTTGTGCTATCATCTTGCCAAAGATGGTTGCCAATGATCCGGGCTGGATTGTGATTGATGAGTGGGCGGGCCAATGGTTCTGTTTGGCTATACTGGTCTTTTATAGGGGTCTTACGCCCGAGGTTTTCGTGCTGGCCTTTATTGCCTTTCGACTACTAGATATTTTTAAACCATGGCCAATTTCGCGAGCTGAACATATTGGCCCGCACTGGTGGTCAATTATGGCAGATGATGTTGTGGCTGGCATTATTGGCGGTGCTATCGTTTTGGCGGGCTATGGGTTATGGGCATGGGTGGCGTGATGAAACAGGCGCGCTGGGTCATTAGTGAGAGCGGACTCCTTCATTTAACGGCTGCAGGTATGACGATAGGCTGGTTGCGTGCATGGCTCTGTTCAGCAGGCGCCGATGTGGTAAAGGTAAGCTTGCTTGAATCAACAGAGTGGTTAGATGAACAGGATGATTGGCGTATTTTTTTTGCTTCTGAACTAGAGTTGGAATCGATTGCTTCATGCTTTGGGGAGGCTGCCGTATATAATCGTATTGCGTTGGATAATCCGCCCCGCAGTGGCTGCTCGATTGTTGAGGCAGGCATCACCAATATTTTACTTCCCTTAGGTGATATTACCTATCAGCGCTTACATTATCTGAATATATTTTGTGCTGATGCGTTGCTAAAACCCCTCTATATCTATGCTGATCAAGTGCATCCTATCAAGTTGGAAGTCGGCCTCTCGGCAAGTTTTGAGGCGACGTTTCCATTTCTGAATGCTGCAGGAGCGCTTATAGAAGAGCAGGTGATTTCATCTTTACGTTGCCATGGACTTGTCTTGCGTACGGTGGAATCCTGCACAGCCGGTATGATTGCGGCCCGTTTATGTCGAGTGCCTGGTGCTTCGGATGTGATTGATCGTGCTTGGGTGACTTATACCAATAGAGCTAAACATGAGATGGTAGGTGTATCTTTATCAGAGCTAGAACAACATGGCGCCGTAAGTGAGGCTGTGGTGCGAGCTATGGCTAAAGGTGCTTTAACGGCAGGGGTCGCAAGCATTGCGGTCAGCGGTATTGCAGGCCCAGGAGGCGGAAGCGTCGATAAGCCGGTTGGTACGGTGTGGATTGCGCTAGCACTTCCGGATAAAGCAATCACCTGTCGTGCTCTTTGTTTGAGTGGTGCGCGCCATGAGATTCAGGCAAAAAGTGTTGTCGCGGCGCTGCAACTACTGCTGGATGAATTAAGTGAAGAAAAGATGTTTAATGAGAAGTGAGCTACCATTATGAGTGACTATACACTGCTTGATAGCAGTACTGAGCATAACACAACGCTGCGGCTTTTGCAGCGAGGTGATGAATTTACGATCCGCGTAGATGAGCAACATGGGGAATTGATGCATAGCAGTGTGCATAATTCAGAAGATGTGCTAGCCGAGATTGCCTGCCAACATGTGATGGGCCGAGAGAGTCCGCGCCTGTTGATTGGTGGTCTTGGTATGGGCTTTACACTGGCCTCGGCTCTGCGCCATTCAGCGCCTTGTGCGCGTATTACTGTGGCTGAATTGATGGCGGCGGTAGTGCGCTGGAATAGCGGTGTGCTGGGGGCTATTGCCGGCGACCCGCTCAAGGATAAACGCGTGGATGTAATGATTCAGGATGTTGGTAAAGTGATGCGTGATCATAAAAATTATTATGATGCGATCATGTTGGATGTGGATAATGGGCCGGATGGCTATACACGTGATGATAATGATAACTTGTATGGTTTGGGTGGCTTGGAAACGGCCTATGAATCATTGAAATCCAGTGGTATGCTAACGGTATGGTCGGCCGATACCGATAGAAATTTCACCCAGAGATTGATGAAAATTGGTTTTGAGGTGGAAGAACGACGCGTGCGTGAACATACCGATAACCTGGGTGCAATCCATACGATTTGGGTTGCTACGCGTTATTAAACGAACGTGGCAGGCATGATGTGGGAGTAACTGATGGAGTCTGAAAATAGTGTAGATTTTGCTAACTTGGTGATCGATACAACGCCACTGGCGATTATTGTGGTCGATAGAAATGGCTTAATTATCCGTGTGAATCACAATGGGTTGGTGCTCTTCGGCTATCAGCAGGAAGAGCTGCTTGGTGAGCAGATGGAATCCTTGATTGCAGCGTCGCAACGCTATCGTTATAAATTTCTCCGTGATAATTATATTAACTATGAAATATCGTATGAGAAAAGAATGCTGAAGGCTGTGCGCAAAGATGGTAGTGAGTTTCCGGTTGAGCTGTTTTTAGGATCAATGGTGGTTAAGGGCGAGCTGCTTGTCGTGCTCGCGATGAATGATATGAGTGAACGCAAGCGCATGGATGAGCGGTTGCAACTTTCACAAAAAATGGAAGCAGTTGGCTCGCTAGCTGCCGGTATAGCGCATGAGATTAATACACCACTGCAGTATGTTGGTGATAATCTTAAGTTTTTAAAGGACTCTTTCGCACAGCTGCATACACTGATTTATTTTTATAGAGAAATTATCAAACCACAGATGCTCGCAGATGAAGCGCTAAAAGAAAAAGTGACGGCCCTAGAAGAGGAGGGTGATTTGGCATTCCTGCTGACAGATATACCTTTGGCACTGGCTCAGAGTATGGATGGTATAGGTAAGGCAACGACCATTGTGCAGGCGCTTAAAACATTTGCTCATCCGGATGAGCAAGCCTTTACCCCTATTGATATCAATCAGCTATTGGAGAACTCAATTGCTATCTCTAAAAATGCGTGGAAACATATTGCCGAGATTAAGTTGGAGTTGGCTGCAGATCTGCCGAAGCTGCTATGTCTCTCTGAAATAAATCAGGTTTTTCTCAATTTAATTATTAATGCCGCCCAAGCAATTGAAGAAAGAACTGATTTTCAACGTGCCGAGAAAGGCGTGATTAAGATCAGTACAAAGCGATGTGGTGATCTGTTGGAGATTATCTTTACGGACAATGGTGTTGGTATTCCAGCGTCATTGATCAACAAAGTGTTTGATCAATTTTTCACAACGAAAGCGGTTGGCAAGGGGACTGGGCAAGGGCTCTCTATCTCTTATAATATTGTTGTCCGTAAACTGGGCGGCACGATTCACATAGAGAGTGAAGAAGGGTTTGGAAGTTCTTTTATTATTCAGTTGCCAATAAGGCATGGTGAAAGTTAAAGTCTCTGTCTTAGGTGTCTTTGTGGTGGACGCTTTGTAACAGCGACCTAAGGGCCGCGGAAAGAATAAATCATCCACGTGCTGGTCTATAAGTCCGCATTCTGCGTTGCCACAGAGTTACGACTAAAGGCAGTAGGCTATCGCGCCCATTCAGGGCTTGCTTATGCGCTTGATTTGGCGCCTTGAA
>JAUZRH010000129.1 GCA_030950555.1 Mariprofundus sp.
TCCCATTCTACTGGTCGATAAGTCCCTCTTCTACGTTGAAGAATTTGGCACATAGTCCCTACTATGCATCAAACCCTTCGCCTTGAAGAGGAACTTCTATCCTGCGCAGCTTGGGACACTTTATTATTTCCGAGGCCCTTAGTAGTAACTCTGTGGCAACGCAGAATGCGGACTTATAGACCAGCACGTGGATGATTTATTCTTTCCGCGGCCCTAATGTGTAAACCGGAATATGAATGATGTCGTGTTTTGAACATAACCTAGCTGAGTTCAAGCACGTCTTTCGATCTTTCACAACAAAACTGGAACATCGAGTTTTAGTAGTCTATTGAGACTATTTGTGAGGGGTTGTTTATTTCTGATTAGTCTTTTTATGCCATTGTTCTTTTTTTAGAAATCCAGATAATTTGTCGGGCAGTGGTAATCATTGGCTGGCTAGGAGTTCTGAAATGAGTGCATCGAAGGGAATGGTGGCGGTAGAAAAAATGGCTCAGGCTGAGCAGGGCAGTAAAACGGCATGGATTGTGGATGATCAATTGTCGATGCGCATGTTGATGCGCGAAGCGCTGTTGGGAGATGATTTTTCTGTGCGAGAGTTTAGTTCTGGCCAAGCAGTTGTGCATGCATGTGCTGGAGTGAACGGTATGCAGCTGCCTGATGTGTTATTTGTAGATGTAAAAATGCCGGGCATGAATGGTTTTCAGCTGTGCGAATATATACGCCAGATGCCTGAGGGGGCTGATCTGCCCATCCTAATGGTGACGGGGTTAGATGACCACGCTTCAATCCACGAGGCCTTTGAGTGTGGTGCAACAGATTATATCTCGAAACCTGTAAATTGGGAAAAATTTCACCACCGCCTCTGTTTTGTGTTACGCGCTAATCAGGCCATTAGAGAGGCTAAACTCAATGCGGCAAGACTTGAAAGAGCTGAAAGAATTGCGAAATTAGGTCATCTCGATTGGCATGTTGAAAAGAAGTGTATAGATGCCTCGGAGCAAGTGTTTAAAATGTTCAAGATAGAACCGCAACTGCCAGAGCTGTTTTATGATACCTTCTATCAGTGTATTCATTATGATGATAAAATGCATGTTGAGGTGGCGTTTGCTCGTAGCCTGAGTATGGGTGAAGCGTTGAATGTGGGCTTTAGGGTGATGCGTCATGATGGTAGTGCGTGCCATGTTCAACTACAGGGTGAAGTTCATCAAGATCGATATGGCAAAGTGGATTATATTTATGCCACGCTAGATGATATTACGGATCATAAAAGGTATGAGGATATGATCACTCATATGGCCTATTATGATGAGGTAACGGGCATTGCGAATAGAGCGTTATTTCATGAACATCTAAAGCTAGCGCTGTATCAAGCGCAACGGGACAACAGGCAGGCGGCGGTGATATTTCTTGATCTGGATCATTTCAAGCGTATCAATGATACACTTGGACATCACGCGGGTGACCGACTTCTTAAAGTGGTGGCGGAGCGTTTGGAGGGATGTGTTCGCGCCTCTGATACGGCCTCCCGATTCACCCAGGATAGCTCCACGATTGCGCGTCTGGGAGGCGATGAGTTCACAATATTACTGCGCGATATTGAAGGAGTTTTAGCTGTCAATCACGTGCTAGATCGCATTCACAAGGTGATGCAGCAAGCTGTCCCCCTAGAGGCGGAAAAGGTCTATATATCCTTCAGTATGGGTGTGGCGATCTATCCCACCGATAGTGATGATGGCGAAATCTTACTAAAGCATGCAGATACAGCGATGTATTATAGCAAAAATTGCGGGCGCAATCAGAGCTTTTTTTATGCCGAGATATCGGACCCTGAAAATCAGCAAAACCTAGCATTAGAACATGATCTTCATAACGCTTTAGCACTTAATGAGTTAGAGCTATATTATCAACCAAAGCTAGATATTATATCGAATAGGGTGGTCTGTTTTGAAGCCTTACTGCGTTGGGTGCATCCGCAACGAGGTGTCTTAACTGCGAATGACTTTATTCCGATGGCGGAAAAAAACGGCCTCATCATTCCTATAGGAGAGTGGGTGTTTACACAGGCATGTAAGCAATGCAGGTGTTGGCAGGAGCAGGGTTTTGATGAAATCAGTGTGGCGATAAATTTATCAGCCAAACAGTTTAATGCGACCAACCTGAGCCAACGTCTGGGGCATATCATGCAAGCTGAGGCTGTGAACCCATTGTCGATCGTTATTGAACTGACGGAATCAATTTTGATGCAGGATGTTGAACATGCCATGGTCACGCTGTTAGAGCTAAAGGATTTGGGCTTGCATCTATCGTTGGATGATTTTGGTACGGGTTATTCAAGTATGAGCTATTTACAACATTTTCCGATCGATAGTTTAAAGATTGATAAGTCTTTTATTGATGATGTCTGTGAGTCGGATAAAGATGCATGCATCACCCAGTCGATCATACGGTTAGCGCATAATTTAGGCTTGCAGGTCGTTGCGGAGGGTGTGGAAACGGATGAACAACTACAGTTTTTGCGTCACCATGCGTGTGAGAAGGTGCAGGGCTTTTTGTTTTCGAAACCAATGATCGCATCGAAGGCTACAGCATTCTTAGAGCATAATGTCAGCACCCAGGCACGGGTGTTAGCGGCGGTGGAACATGTGTAATAGAGCTATTATTAAGCACCTATCACGCAAAGAATTTGAGCATGTGGATCAACTCACTGCCGCTAACCTTAGTCGCCGAACTATGCCTGGGAATATTCTATATGTGCTCGTTTATATTGCCTTTATAAGCCTAACTGGTGTAGCTCAACAACAACCATTACTGACGGCCTCTTGCGCTTTTTTGCTGTTGCTTGGGACGGGTTTTAGAGCTTATTTATCATATCAATTAAGGCATGATAAATTGCGTGGATTATTACAACAGTGGCGCATGAAAATATTTGCGAGCACCGTTCTTATTACCAGTAGTTGGAGTTTATTGATGGCCTCCTATTTTTATCAGTTTGGCGATCCTTTACACCAATCATTGGCGATCGTGTTGTTATTTTCTCTCGCAGTAGCGATGGTGCCTGTGTATTGCCTATATCAAAAATTGATGGTGATCAACTTGGCGCTTTTAATACTCCCTTCGATGGGGGTGGTTTTAATACAGGCAGGGGAGTTGGCAGTTTTGCTGAGCTCATTAATGGTGATTGCGCTGCTCTATGTTATTAGTTTGGGGTCGACGCTTGGTCGGGAATACTGGCAGGCCGCGAGTACGCAAGTGAAGTTACAGAGTAAAAGAGAGGCGCTGGCTGAAGCTCGCGATGCGGCAGAAAAGGCCAATCAAGCTAAAACACAGTTTTTGGCAAAAATGAGCCATGAAATTCGTACCCCCATGAATGGTGTGATTGGTATGGCTGACCTATTGCTTAGCAGTAAACTCGATCATAAACAGCAAATGTTTGCTAGTTCCATTCAGGAGTCGGGTCATGCACTACTGCGTATTATCAATGATATCTTAGATTTTTCTAAAGTGTCTGCTGGTGAAATAGTGCTTTTGCACACTGATTTTGACCTTTATGAGCTGTTGCAAGGCTCGACACAAATTTTTTCTGAACAACTTAATGCAAAGGGGCTTGAGCTAGTATGTGATATCGCAATAAATACGCCGGCAAAGCTCTGCGGAGATAAAGGGCGTATCCAGCAGATTATAATTAATTTAATTAGTAATGCGATTAAATTCACATCAGAAGGTGAGATTCGCTTAACAGTAGCATCTGAACGCAAAAATGAGCATGATATCTATTTGACGTTTGAAGTGTCCGATACGGGCATAGGTATTGATGCCGAGGCGCAAAAATATATTTTTACGCCCTTTCATCAAGCCGATGGAACTATTTCGCAACGTTTTGGCGGTACAGGTTTGGGGCTGTCCATTTGTGCGCAACTTATCAAACTGATGCAAGGCAGTTATGCAATCGCCAGTGAACCCGGTCATGGCACGACAATCTCTTTTGATATCCATCTACAGCTGCAGCAACAACAGAGTAGTGCTATGGCGGAAAAAAATCAGTGTACTATCAATGTGCTCGTATTAGATCGTCACGAAAATAGTTGTGCACTATTGGTGCATTACTTGTCCGAGTGGGGCGTTGGATGCCACATATTGAAAGAGGCACAAGCTCTGCTGCCGGCGCTGCATCAACAAGTTTTCAACCTTCTGCTTGTGGATACCCATTCGTTAGGGGATAGGGGCATGGCGGTAATTGATGATATCCATGCCGACCCAGCCTTTTCAGCTCTACGCGTGACGGTGCTTAGTCATGATATTGGTGAAGGGGAAGCAACACTCCAACATGCAGCCGTAAATGGCTATTTGTGTAAACCTATTATTATATCGACGCTTTTTAATGAGATAGAAGAGACCCAGAACATTACCACAGCACAGCCACCACAAGTTATGCAAGAGGAGCTTAAACATGATTATGCCGGTCGTGTACTGGTCGCTGAGGATCACCCTGTAAATCAACGCCTAGTTATCTCAATGTTAGAGATGCTGGGCTGTGAAACCGTACTCTGCGTCAATGGTGAAGAAGCTGTGCAGGCTATGCAGCAAAACTCTTTTGACCTGGTATTGATGGATTGCCAGATGCCTGTGCTCGATGGCTTGCAGGCAACCGTGCGTATTCGAGATCAGGAACAAGGCACGCCGACGCCTATCATTGCGCTCACAGCGGATGCGATGCAAGGTGTCGAAGAGGTATGCCGACAGGCAGGTATGGACGGTTATTTAGCCAAGCCTTTTGATATGGCGGATTTAGAACTGATTTTAGTCAAATATCTCACGGCAAACAATGTTCAACCATCGCTAAAGCCAGCAGCACCAGTGATTGATGGGGAGACCGTTGTACTAGACCCCAAAGCGATACAAATTTTGCGCTCCCTACAGCGTGCAGACCAACCAAATATTATCTTACAGTTTAGTCAAGAATACATGCAAAGCTCTGACCAACTGCTCTGTGAGATGAAACAGGCTGTTGCAAATGATGATCATAAAGCGGCGACGATGGCGGCCCATACGCTTAAATCAAGCAGTGCGGTGATGGGGGCAATGGCACTATCGGAGCTGTGTAAAATCATGATGGAAGCTTCCCATGCAGCAGGTCAACAGCAGGTTGTACATGCGTTGCAGGATGATATAGAAACGGAGTTTTTACGTGTCAAAGAAGCGGTTCAAGAGCTTGAAGTTTCTCTGAAGTAAGCTCCATATCAATAGTGGAAAAAATCATTCAGCCCAAACGAGCAAGTGCTGAATGGTCGATTTCTAATTAGCTCGGCCATCCATTTGGTGAAGAATATGATTGATAACAGTGAGTTTCCGGCTCCCGCCTGCGCGGGAATGATGAGAAAAGGTACTTTTCAAAATTGAATCACTATATCACGAATCGCGCAGCAGTCATGCTACTTGTCGCTTTTTATTTGCTTTGCACACGATGTTCCAGCTTTTATAGTTTGAAGTGTCAACGCTTGAGCGTCTTTCACCGCAGAGGGGAAAGCAGTGCTGTGTCATCGCGTGATAGGCCTGATTCAAAAACGAGGAGGGAATCAATAAAGAACGTCCATGATTCACCCGGCTTACGGAAGATGTAGAGATATCTGTCAGCTCTGAGGTAATGAAAAGGGCATCCTTTATTTTCCGGTTTACACATTAAGGCTTTTCTTGAGGGGGTCAATAAAAAACGCCCTTGATTGATCCGGCTTACGGAAGATGAAGATATATCTTTCAGTTGCGAGGTAAGGGCCGCGGAAAGAATAAATCATCCACGTGCTGGTCTATAAGTCCGCATTCTG
>JAUZRH010000013.1 GCA_030950555.1 Mariprofundus sp.
CAAGCTGCGCAGGATAGAAGTTCCTCTTCAAGGCGAAGGGTTTGGTGCATAGTAGGGACTATGTGCCAAATTCTTCAACGTAGAAGAGGGACTTATCGACCAGTAGAATGGGATAGTTAATTATTTCCGCGGCCCTTAGTCCCGCAGATTTTGATGTTGAGGCGCTTTGAATGGCTCTGTGGATATGGAACTCCAACAAAGAGGAGGGGAGCATGCAGGATGTATTAAAAATAGATCAATTTCATTTAGAGCGTCAGCAGTTACAGCAGACGATTGCGGAGTTGCGGCATCAGTTGGATGTGGCACATGCGGATAAAAAATATTTTCAGGCTCAGTTCCTTGAAGAGCATCAACGAGATATTTCACAATATAAAAAAACGATTGAGGCATTGCGCAGTAAACTAGAGCTAACGAAGAAACAGTCAGAGGAGTCAATGGAACAGGTAGTTCGACAAGGGCATGCTGAATGTAAGCAATTTAAACAGACGATCCAAGCCCTCCGCCAAACATTGGAAACGACGATAATCAAACATGGCCTTGCATTGCAAGAGAGTCGTGCCGCATCGGCAGCAGAGATCACAGCTTTGCAAGCGATGATTGTAGCTTTAAGAGATAAGCTAGAGGCTTGTTGCGATGACTAAAATAGCCTCTTCAGCAAATAACTTTGGCTTGAGTACGTTAAGTGATAAAGAGAGAATTAAACACTTGGAAATGCTACTCGATGTCTCTCGACACGTCGCCAGCATGGAAACCATGGATGAGATTCTTACAGCTCTGGTGAAAATGACCTCTCGAGCCATCGATGCTCAACGCAGCTCTATATTTATTAATGATGCACAGAGCGGTGAACTGTTTCTTCGTAGCGGCCAGGATGAAATGAGAAGAGAAATTCGACTCCTCAATACTGATGGTATTGCTGGCGAAGTGTTTACCACGGGTGTGGGTATCATCATTGATGATGCCTATGCAGATGCTCGCTTTCACCAGCAGGTGGACGAGCAGACGGGCTTTCATACCGAAAGTATTCTCTGTGTGCCTATTAAAATAGCCAATGGTAAAACAATCGGTGTGGCTCAGGCACTTAATAAGCAGCAAGGTAGTTTTTCCAAACAAGATCTACTGCTGCTCGAAGCTATGGCAACACAGGCGGCAGTCACACTACAAAATGCTCAAATGGTTGAATTAGCGGCAAAGAATCATAACAAAGAGCTGGCCTTTCTGGATCTGGTATCTGATATCACCTCGGAGTTAGATCTTGGCATGCTGCTTCAGCGTGTTATGCATGAAGCCACAGAGATGTTAAATGCGGATCGCTCGACACTTTTTTTGAACGATGACAAGAGAGGTGAGCTTTGGTCTCAGGTGGGGGAAGGGCTGCAGGCCAAGCAGATCCGTTTTCCTAATCATCTGGGTATTGCAGGAACGGTGTTTAGCTCTGGGGAGTCGATGAATATTCCTTATGCTTATGCCGACCTGCGCTTTAATCCTTCTTTTGATAAACAAACTGGTTATTTTACCCGCTCTATTTTGTGCGTTCCTGTGGTTAATAAAGCTGGAAGCGTGATTGGAGTGACGCAGGTTTTAAATAAAAAAGGAGGCAGCTTTAGCAGTGAAGATGAGTCCAGGTTGCGGGCTTTTACGGCGCAAATTTCCATAGCACTGGAAAATGCCAAGCTGTTTAGTGATGTGCAAAATATCAAAAATTATAATGAAAGTATGCTGGAAAGTATGTCAAATGGAGTGATTACCCTGGATGATCAGGGCGTGATTGTTACCTGTAATAGTGCTGGGCTACAAATTTTTGATATCCAGGATCATGATATTCTCCATCATCAAGCGAGTGCCTTTTTTACCGACTGCAATGATTGGGTGCTGGCCAAAATAGAGAATGTTGAACAAGAACGAGTAAGTAATCTCACCATAGATGCTGTGATCATTTATGCCGGAAAAGAGCTGTCTGTTAACCTTACCGTGTTACCACTACTCAATGCGCAAAAAGAAAAATTGGGCATTCTGTTGCTGATTGAAGATATCAGCAGTGAAAAACGCATGAAGAGTACGATGGCTAAACATATGGATCCTATCATTGCTGACAGATTGCTTGATTCGAGTGCTGATCTGCTGGGTGGTAAGAGCGCCATGTCCACCATTCTTTTTTCTGATATCCGTAGTTTTACAACCCTTACTGAGGAGCTTGGGGCGCAAGGTACAGTGAGCCTTCTGAATGAATACTTTACGATCATGGTTGATTGTATTCAAAAAGAAGAAGGGATGCTGGATAAATTTATTGGTGATGCCTTAATGGCGGCCTTCGGGCTGCCTCTGAGCCATGAAGATGATGAAGATCGTGCCGTTAGATCTGCTATTGCCATGATGACAGCGCTTCACCACTGGAACAAAGAGCGTGAGCAAGCGGGGCTGGCCGCTATTAACATAGGTATCGGCATTAATACCGACCAAGTGGTGTCGGGCAATATCGGCTCTCCTAAGCGTATGGACTACACGCTGATTGGCGATGGTGTCAACCTGGCAGCACGGTTGGAAACTGCATGTAAACAGTATGCTACAAATATTTTAATCAGTGAAAATACCTATCAGAAGCTACACGGCACCTACCGCATCAGAGATGTTGACCTTGTGGTCGTGAAGGGAAAAACCAAGCCGGTTCATATCTATGAGGTATTGGATTATCACAGCCAGGAATCATTTCCAAACCTGATGAATGTGGTGAATTATTTTAATGAAGGGGTTCTCAGCTATAGGGAAGCAGCATGGGATCAAGCGATTGTCTCCTTCTCTGCCGCGTTAAAAGGTAATCCCGCTGACCAACTTTCACAGATTTATATTGATCGTTGTCATTGGCTACAGCAACACCCTCCCAAAGCGTGGGATGGTATCTGGATCATGACCGCAAAATAACCGCTAAACATGCAGATGTCCTATGATTTCTGGCAAGCGGAACAAAGACCGCGACCAGTCATGCATGGAAGCTGTTTTTTACGGTCGTCATTCCCGTGGAGAACCTGCCCCCGCGAAGGCGTGGGGCGGGAAGCCATCCTCGTTCCCACGCTCCTGCGTGGGAACGCATAGCAGAGCGTTTCAGATATGGATTCCCGATTCAACCCTCGGGAATGACGGTCTATTGCCGTGAAATGACGGCAAGGGCAGGGAGTCTCTCACTCGTTATAGCCGTCAGGCTTAGGTCTGGAGACTCTGGGGATTGAGGTCAAACAGCTTGTTGAATAAAAAATACTGGCATCGTACCAACCAATGCGCATATCTTTTTTGCTATTTATCAGGCTATCGCTGAGCGTGAGAATATCGGGGGCTACTATACAGAATACACTGCGGATTTCTTTGACCTAATTATTATTGATGAATGTCATCGAGGTGCTGCAAACAATGAAGGCTCATGGCGAGCCATTCTTGATCACTTTGCACCAGCGGTGCATCTCGGCCTTACCGCCACGCCCAAGCGCACGGATAATATTGATACCTATCATTATTTCGGCAAACCTGTGTATGAATACTCCCTAAAAGATGGCATCAATGATGGTTTTCTTACGCCTTATCGGGTGAAGCGTATCCGTACCAATCTGGATGAGTTGGTGCTTACTGCTGATGATCAAATCATTAAAGGCGAATCGAATCAGGATGTGTATGAAAGCAATGACTTTGATAAAAAGATC
>JAUZRH010000130.1 GCA_030950555.1 Mariprofundus sp.
AAAAGAGCATGCGGAGCAAACGATGATGGATAAAGCTACTATTCTATTTGTAGATGATCATCAAGAGGTCATCAACGGTCTGAACCGGATATGCCGCAGCATGCGCCACCAATGGAAACCGTTCTTTGCACTAGGAGGGGAGCAAGCGATTGAGATGATTAGCAGACAAAAATTTGATCTGCTGGTGACCGATATTAGCATGCCTTCTATTGATGGGGTAGAGGTATTAAAAAAAGGCGAGGAACTGCAACCGGCAATGATTCGCATGGTTCTTTCCGGGCAGTATGATATGGCTCATGCCATCGCTTCCGGATGGCCAGTACACCGTTATCTGAATAAACCCTGCCCATCAGAAATATTAACCGACACCATCCAACAAGCATTAAAAATCCGCCTATTATTAACAAACCATAAGCTGCAACAATTCATCGGCCAGGCAAAATGTCTTCCCTCACTGCCTCGTATCTATCTTGCTATTGAACAGGAATTAAAAAAAGAGCATGCATCGTTAGATCACATCGGGAAAATCATCTCGTCTGAGATCACAATGACCGCCAAAATATTGCAGCTGGCCAATTCCCCTTTTTTCAGCAGAGGTAAGCCAATCAACTCGGTCGCCCAGGCCGTCATTCGACTCGGCCTAGACATCATTAAGGCGCTCACTTTACATGTTCACGCCTGTTCTGATACAAAAATCATCGCGGGAGCCTCTATTGAGGAGATCACTGAGCACAGCATTATGGTGGGAAAATTGGCCTCAGCCATTGCTGAATTTGAAGGCCGAACCCCGCAATCATGTGCGGATGCTTTTATGGCCGGCGTCCTACATAATATTGGCACGCTGCTAATAAGTAGCACCTACAGCTGCGACTATGCCGATGCAATGATCAACGCGCACCAGAACAAACAGTCAATATGGCAATCAGAGCAGGAGATTCTCGGTGCTGACCATGCCATGATTGGCGGCTATCTGATCAACCTCTGGGGTGTACCGAGCGCCATAGTCAAAGCTGTTGCCTATCACATTCAACCCTCTCTTTGCCCCGATAACACCCCACCCTTTGCTCTGACAGCTGTTCACGCAGCCAATGCAATCATAAAAAGCAGCCATGATAACGATAAAAGTTATCCGCTTGATAGCAAACACCTTGCACACATCTCTATGCTCGGCAGGGTAGCGAAATGGCGAGAGCTATATCAAGAAATGGCCATTGAGGAAGCGACAAGACAATGATTATCAATAAAAAAATACTCTTTATCGATGATGAGCAAAATATTCTGCAAGGCTATAACAGATCTCTGCATGGTCTGTATGATATTCACCTAGCAACAGATCCTGAACAGGGGCTAAAAACCCTGGTAGAAAAAGGACCCTTTGCGGCAGTCGTTGCCGACTACACCATGCCCATCATGAATGGCATTGAGCTACTGAAAAAGGCACAGGAGCTTGCCCCTCAAACGGTCCGTTTAATACTTACCGGATATGGTAACATGGAGAATGCCATTCAGGCAATCAATGAGGGAAGCATTTTTCGCTTCCTCACCAAACCCTGCGATCATGAACTACTGGTGCGCTCGCTTGATCATGCGCTTGAACAGTATCGCCTTATTATGGCAGAAAAAGAGATCATGGAGCAAACGGTATTAGGCAGCGTCAGAGTTATGAGCCATATCTTAAGCCTTGTTAATCCTGAAGCTTTTAAAAGAACTTATCGCATCAAGTATTACATGAACTATCTAGCCACTGAACTTGCGCTTACTGATCTATGGCAGTTTGAAATAGCTGCAACGCTGTGTCAGCTCGGCTGCATTACCCTGCCGGCAGAAACATTGCAAAAGTTTTATGCCAATGAAGTCCTCACTGAGCAAGAGAGAGAATTTATAAAACAACACCCTAAAATTGGTTATGAACTGCTCATGAAAATCCCGCGTTTAGAAACCATCGCCAGCATGGTCAACCGGCAGCACTTACGCTTTGCAGACCTTGGCTGCGACAATGATAAACTACCCAAAAATAGTGCTGAAGTTGGTGGCTGCATGCTGGCAGCAGTCCTTGGTTTTGATAGAGCCTCATCACAAATGTCTATTTGCAAAGCCCTCGAAATGATGCGCTCGCGCACAGGACAATACCACCCACTAATGCTACATGCCTTAGAAACAGTCAAAAAACCTGCCGAAGGAGACATGTATGCCATTAGGCTACTATATGTAAGCCAACTAGAAGTATTTATGGTAGCTGATGAGGAGATCAAAACAAAAAGCAATCTACTGCTGCTTGTTGTCGGACAAGAACTCAACAACATAGTCTTAAAACGATTACATAGCTTTGCCAGCAGCGTAGGCATCCAAGAGCCGGTGCGAATGCGTGTCCCTATTATGATGATTTAGACTAAGGGCCACGGAAAGAATAAAGTATCCAGATTATGCGCAGGATAGTTGTTGGATTCAAGGCGCCAAATCAAGCGCATAAGCAAGCCCTGAATGGGCGCGATAGCCTACTGCCTTTAGTCGTAACTCTGTGGCAACGCAGAATGCGGACTTATAGACCAGCACGTGGATGATTTATTCTT
>JAUZRH010000131.1 GCA_030950555.1 Mariprofundus sp.
TGTTGAAACACGCATGACGATAAATAGTGTGTACTGTCTTTTGAGTATGCTATTATCATAGCATACTTCTCATCGTGAAGCATAGGATGACGGGCCTCAGGGCCGCGGAAAGAATAAATCATCCACGTGCTGGTCTATAAGTCCGCATTCTGCGTTGCCACAGAGTTACTACTAAAGACAGTAGGCTATCGCGCCCATTCAGGGCTTACTTATGCGCTTGATTTGGCGCCTTGAGTCCAACAACTATCCTGCGCATAACCTGGATACTTTATTCTTTCCGTGGCCCTAATGCCGCAACGCGGCTGAAGCTGCCCCCAAAAAAGCATAGCTCTGATACATATATAGGGCATCCTTCATTATCCGGTTTACACATTAAGGCTTTCCATTTAAAATGGAAAAGGCTTCGCCAAATAGTTGATTCCCTCACCCCCAACCCTCTCCCGGAGGGAGAGGGAGCAAGAGCCTCGGCTTGCAAAAACGCGGTGAGGTGAACAACAGTGTCTCTTAGGGCCGCGGAAAGAATAAATCATCCCCGTGCTGGTCTATCAGTCCGCATTCTGCGTTGCCACAGAGTTACTACTAAAGGCAGTAGGCTATCGCGCCCATGCAGGGCTTGCTTATGCGCTTGATTTGGCGCCTTGAATCCAACGACTATCCTGCGCATAAGCTTCTTTCCGTGGCCCTTAAACCCTCTCCCTCAGGGAGAGGGTTTGGGTGAGGAAATCAATAAAGAACGCCCATGATTCATCCGGCTTATGGAAGATAAAGAGACACCTTTCAGCTGTGAGGTAACGTAAATAGTTGGTGAAGGATACCGTTATTTTCTATCATTCCATTGTCCCCCTCTTAATCGAGTCCTAGCATTTTGCGCATGGCGGCCATATGATCTTCTGCCTCCTCTTGGGCATCTTCGCTATCCACTTCCCGATCAACCCAACGCAGTACCGATTGATCAGGCTCTTTCAAAAAAGGTGAAGGTGAGGTCTTTTCTATCGTACCAAAACGACGGCGGGTCAAAGAGTAACTGAGTGTCAGCACAAAACGGGCACGGGTCATAGCCACATACATTAAGCGCCTCTCTTCCTCCATACGGTTCTCTTCCACCGCATTACGATGAGGAAAATTACCCTCTTCCATACCGATCACATAAACTTGGTCAAACTCCAAACCCTTGGCTGCATGCACTGTCATTAAGCGTACTCGACCACTAGGGTCATCATCCTGTTTTTCTGCCATCAAAAAAATATGCTGTATAAACTCGGGCAGATCACCGCCATTTTCCGTATGAATGATCCACCAGCGACGCAACTCCAATACATTACCCATGCGCTTATCTGCCACTTCCTGATCATCCGAGTCGGCCCTGATTGCCGCTTCCAAACGCGTGATATCCAACACCGCATCAAAGGCATCATCCGGCTCACCATGTTTAAACTGATGCTCCAGCCCCACAATCATATCGCCAAATTCACGTAAAGCCTGCGCCCGTTTGTGTTCCAGCTCCTCTTTCAGGCAAGCTTCCAGCAGTGAACAGCCTTCAGCCATCGCAAAAAAGCCCAGATCACCCAGCGCCTTACTACCGATACCTCGACGAGGACGAGCAATAGCCCGCATAAATGCCAGATCATCACTGAAATTAGCAATCAAGCGTAAATAGGCCAGCGTATCTTGAATTTCAGCCCGATCAAAAAAGGACATGCCACCACTCACATGGTAAGGAATCGCCGCCTCACGCAGAGCCAGCTCAATAGCTCTGGACTGATAAGATGCACGATAGAGTACACAATAAGCATCCCACTGACCCGAAGTACGGGCATGATGGGATTTAATATCACCTGCCAGTCGCCGCCCCTCCTCTTCTGAATTAGGACTCGCCCACACACGAATAGGTTTCCCTTCACCAAGTGTTGAATGCAGCGTTTTACCCATGCGTTCTGTGTTATGGGCAATCAGTGTATTCGAAGCCTTTAGAATCGCGCCGGTAGAACGATAATTCTCTTCCAACCGCACCACCTTCAGATCGGTGTAGTCGCGCTCTAGCTGAAACAAGTTTTTTACCTCAGCGCCGCGCCACCCATAAATAGATTGGTCATCATCACCCACCACCGTCAGGTTTCCATCCGCCGGCACCAGCAGCTGTACTAACTGATATTGAATGCGACTAGAGTCCTGATATTCATCAACCAGAAAATAGCGCGCCCGCTCTGACCATACGGCACGCACTTCACTATGTTCACTCAGTAGCACCACGGGCAGCACCAGTAGATCATCAAAGTCCACCGCATTCATCTGTTTCAGTAACGCATCATAGGCTTCACGAATGACTGTCAGCTGATTATCATGTTCCTCAAGTAGTCCACTCTTCAGCGATGAGATACGCGAAATCATTCGATCTACCTGATCTGTATCGGCAGCCAGCTTCAACTCCGCCAACACTGAACGCATCGCCGTCTTCTGCTCCGCACCGGCAAACACAGAAACATTCGCCTTACGCCCCACCAACGCCGCATGCTCACGCACCATCGCCAAGCCAAGCGCATGAAAGGTACAGATACGCAGTCCTTTGGCCTTATCACCCAAACGCTTATAGAGGCGCTCGCGCATCTCCTTGGCGGCCTTATTGGTAAAAGTTACAGCGGTAATCGCATGATCAGGCACATCACGTTCAACAAGAGCCGCAATACGCTCGGTAATCACACGGGTTTTGCCAGAGCCGGCACCAGCCAGCACCAGTATCGGCCCATGACGATGGAATACCGCTTGATATTGGGCTTCATTCAAACCGGAAGAGGAGGAAGTAGACATGCTGCGCAGCATAAGTCACACCTTCCACATCGCAAGCAGAGGATTTATAGTTACCCCCCATGGATAGAATCATTCCCCACATGCATTCACTTTAGAGAGCAGAATTAGCTGCATAAGCAAGCACGCCTGACATGCCTGCGTAGAGAAGCAAGCGCTGCTGTCCCGCTGCGCGAGGGTTGCTCAAAACTATTTTAATAGCTTTCTGTGGTAGAGCCTTACAAAAGTAGGGTGCTTCGAAATTACTTTTTCGTTTGTACTCTGTGTAACGCTGCGTACTCTACGCTAAAAATATTTGGCGCTTTATCAATCCATAAGTAGACTCACTTCTCTACTGTTAAAATAATGAAGGATGAAACTTTGAAATTATTCCCCCACCATGTTTTTCGCGAGTATGATATTCGTGGTATTGCCAGCAGTGAAATCACCCCTGAGTTAGGCTACCGGCTTGGCGTGGCCTTTGCAGCTACCTTGGCAGAGGGGGAGCAGAGAGCTGTTGTTGTTGGCCGTGATGTACGACTTAGCGGGCCCGAACTCCAACAAGCCGTGATGCAAGGGCTTAATGATGCAGGCATCAACGTACTGGATATGGGCATGGGCCCCACCCCTCTGGCCTATTACACCGTATTTCAACTAGATGCTGCCGGTTGCATTCAAGTGACAGCCAGCCATAATCCAGCCTCTCACAACGGCTTTAAAATTATGCGTGGGCGTGACAGCCTGCATGGTCATGAGATTCAAGCACTCAAAACCTTGATGCAACAACCCTATACCAAAGCAGACCGATCAGGTGTAATCAACCCCATTGATCTATGCAAACCTTATCACGATTTCGTCCTGTTTGACTGTCCACTAGCACGACCATTGAAAGTAGTCATCGATGCTGGCAATGGCCCTTCAGGTATCATTGCCGCCCCCATCTACCGCAGCCTGGGCTGCGAAGTCATCGAACTATACTGCGATCCCGATGGTACTTTCCCAAATCACCACCCAGACCCTACCATCGAAGAAAACCTGCGCGATTTAGCAGCCTTAGTGCGCTCGCAGCAGGCTGATATTGGCATCGGCTTTGATGGTGATGGTGATCGCATTGGCATTGTCGATGAACAGGGCAAAATGGTCGCGGGTGATTTGCTACTATTACTCCTATCGCAACAACTGCTACTGCGCCACCCTGGCGCAACCATTATCTCCGAGGCAAAATCTTCGCAACACCTATATCAGGGCATCAAAGCTGCAGGGGGCAAGGGCATTATGTGGCGCACCGGCCACTCCTTGATTAAAGCAAAAATGAAAGAGAGTGGCGCCCTATTGGCTGGTGAAATGAATGGCCATCTCTTTTTTGCTGACCGTTTTTTTGGCTTTGATGACGCCGTTTATGCGGGCGCTCGTATCATGCAGATGCTAGCTGAAAAAAGCAGTCCCATTTCAGCCATGGTTGCAGCCCTCCCCCACTCAGAAACTACCCCAGAAATTCGCGTCAGCTTTGCCGATGAGAAAAAATTTCAATTGATCGAAGAGGCAAAAACATATTTTGAGTCAAAAGGCTATCAAATCAACAGCGTCGATGGCTTACGCATTCAATTTGGCAACGGTGAACAAGATTGGGGCTGGGGATTACTGCGCGCATCAAACACCGAAGCTGCCATCGTCCTCCGCTTTGAGGCGGCAAACGCCCCGCGCCTACAACAAATCAGATCAATCATAGAAGGGTGGCTGGAAAAAGCTTTAACTGATATTTAATCCCGCAAGAGATAAATTCGATACTGGGTCCGCTTGATGATTATATGCTAGGTTCTTGCTTTCAATA
>JAUZRH010000132.1 GCA_030950555.1 Mariprofundus sp.
GGCCCTAAGCATTCGTCGCCACCAATGCGCTCATAAAGGCTGTGGCTTTCAAGTTGGGTTGGCATATTTAGATTGTTTTTGAGAAGCCGCCGCCCTCTTTCTTCTTCTGTAAATATTCATCAAAGACCATGGCGACATTGCGAATCAGCAGGCGTCCGGCAGGCAGGACAGTTAAGCCGTCGTCGCGCAGTTCAACAAGATGATCCTTGGCCATTTCGTCAAGGTCTTTGATGCCATCTGCAAAGTGTTCTTTAAAGTTGATAGAAAACTCGCTTTCAAATTGATGATAGTTCAGTGCAAAGTCGCACATCAAGCGCATAATGACCTGACGGCGAAGGTGATCCTCATTAGAGAGGATATAGCCACGAAATACAGCGAATGTATCTCCTTCAACGGCTGCTTCGTAGTTTTCCATCTCTTTCGCATTCTGGAAAAAAGCGCCGCCAACATAACCGATGGAGGTGACCCCTAGTCCAATGAGATCACAATCGGCTTGCGTGCTGTAACCTTGGAAGTTGCGATAGAGCTTACCTTGTTGCTGTGCGATGGTTAGTTCGTCTGTTGGTTTGGCAAAATGATCCATGCCGATAAATAGATAGCCAGCTGCCAGCAATTTGTTGATGCTATGCTCCAGAATATTCAGCTTCTCTTGCGGTGTAGGCATGGCTGATTCGTCAATGCGGCGCTGAGGCATAAACATGTGCGGCATGTGGGCATAATTAAACAGTGCAATACGGTCAGGGTTAAATTCAATGATAGTATTGAGTGTGGTATCGAATGTCTCGACGGTCTGATGCGGTAGGCCATACATCAGGTCAATATTCATCGATTCAAAACCGTGCTGACGCGCTTCATTCAGCACACGCATAGTCTCTTCTTTGGATTGAATGCGGTTGACGGCTTTTTGGACAATGGGATCAAAATCTTGCACGCCCATACTCATGCGATTAAGGCCGATCTCTTGCAATACACGTACGGTGTCAGCATCACATTCG
The DNA here is from genome assembly GCA_030950555.1 of Mariprofundus sp. Taxonomy (GTDB): domain Bacteria; phylum Pseudomonadota; class Zetaproteobacteria; order Mariprofundales; family Mariprofundaceae; genus Mariprofundus. The sequence continues at coordinate 996 of JAUZRH010000132.1, forward strand.
CGCGGATCAATTTCTATGCTGAACTCACCTTCATCCTTGGCGACAAAGTTAAAGCGTTGACGAAGGCGGGTCATCAGTGTGCGCATCTGGTCATTGCTCATAAATGTAGGGGTGCCACCGCCAAAATGGAGTTGGGTTACGGGGCGACGGGTGTTATCCAGTGCATCAGCAACACGATCAATCTCTTTGAGCAGTAACGCCAGATAGGGGGCTGCACGATCATATTTGCGTGTGACTATTTTGCTGCAGCCGCAGTAATAGCATACGGTGTTGCAGAAGGGAATATGAATATAAAGTGATAGTGGTGCATTATCACTTGCGACACGCTTAAGTGTGCTTGTGTAATCATCACCGCTAATGCCTGTATGAAACATCGGGGCAGTTGGGTACGAGGTATAACGAGGGCCAGCCTTGTTATATTTTTTTATAACTTTCAGGTCAAAAAGATCAGCGCCCCCCAAAAGGGAGGCGCTAAAGTCGCGATTCTTATGGTTCATTAGTTTGTATTTGCTCGCATATAAGCCATGATATCTTGAATGTCGTCAACGCTGAGATTTTCAACTTTTTTGCCAGCACGGTCAACATGGCGGCCGTGACGAATGCGTAGGTCTAGTAGTCTATCGCTTAGGTCTGATACGGAACGAGACGAAGCAGCATTGCCGATTAATTTAATATCATGAGGCGTGGCATGGCAGGAGGCACAGTTGCTGGCGTACATCTTTTTGCCTTGGGCAGGATTTGCCATGTATTTTAATGAATTCACATAGCTAGCCACATCGGCAATATCGATATTCGTTAGTTGATGGCGCTTGCTGGTCATCAGTGTGCCTGGGCGACCATAGCGCATGGTGTGGACAATTTCAGTAAGGTTAAGCTTGGTATAAACCAGGTTTTTAGCACCCACGCCTGTGGTCGCGCGGCCATCGCCACCATGACAAGTGGAACATACTGCTTCAAAACGTTTTTTACCATTGGCTAAGTTGGGCGAGTAGTCAAAGGTCTGGATGTAAGCAATAACTTCTTCGATTTCCAGTGCGTCCAATTTGTATTTTTTAGGCGTCATGGCGGTGCCTCTGATGCCATAAGTGATGATTCGACGCATTTCATCGGAGCTAACCAGTTTTGCGATAGCGCGATGATTTCTAGCAGGGAAAGGCTTTAGGCTTTTGCCAAATTTGCTTACCTCACCAGTTGCGCCATGACACTGGGCGCAATTAGCTTGGTAAAGAGCTTTTCCATCTAATGTATCGGCTGCAGTAGCAGTCATTGGTAGTATTGCCAGAGCAGCTAAGGCCCCGATCCATTGTTTGATTCGCATAAACTCTCCTTCCCTCCAGAAATTAAGCGCTAACTATTTACTACAAGGATTCATAGCGCAAGGGTTAGCTGCTGCTGGTTGCTTGCTCTGGATGAAAGCAACCATGGCATTGATCTGTTCTTCGTTTAGTTTTCTCTTGAATTTAGGCATCATTTTGCGGCCATTTTGGATCATTGCCTTCAATACGGCTGGGTCTTTATGCATATCTTTAAATGCAGGGCCAACCTTCTTTTTGTCAAACTTGTGACACATTTTGCATTTTTTACTATAAATCTTGTCGGCATTGATTTCCGCCATAGCAACTTGAGCGGTGAATCCAAAACATGCAGCAGCAGCAATCAGTAAAAATGTTTTTTTCATTTTATTCTCCTTTTGTTTTCCCTTGATGGGGTGATGCTAGCCACCGAGGGGAATCATGCCCAAGTGCAATGATTCCTCTTGGTGACAAACTTATTGCGCCATTTTACATTTCAATGGGATTGGATTTTGGTTTGTATATCCACATCTGATACAGACTGGTCAGCAACTGGCCAGCGAAAGCGATGCCCATAAGTCCGCCACTGATAATCACTACATAGGCAAAACCCGGCATGATCTTGGTAATATACCATGATAGAATATCCATAAGTAGGAACAAGAATGGTATGGCAACGGTAATGCGCTTTAGCCATACCGGCATCTCACAGAGAATAAAGATGCGTCCAACAAAGAACAGGATAAAAGCGATGCCAAAGAGGTGAATGTGAGAAACGCGCACCAAGGCTGGGATCGTGGCACCGGTATCCATAGTCGTGAGCTGAACAACATTCGCATAGGAGGTGAAGTCAGGAATGGGTAGTCCGCTTTCTGCTGAATGGCACATGATGCAGTTCTCATTCATGATTGGTTCAACCTTGGCATGGAACTCAGGCTCCGTTGCACCATTATTGATCCAATCTAGGATAGTCTGTTTGGCAGCTAGATTAGGCAGGTTGGATTCCATAGGTCCATTGATGGCAGCACCTAAACGGGTTTGATTGTGGCTGCCGTAGTAGGCAAACTGCACATCTTTAACGGATAGTCCGGGCTCGCCATCGCGCCCTTGATGGGTGTAATAAAGATTAAGCAGGGCGAATAGGTAGGCCAAGCCGATGGTGATAAGGAACATTGAATCTAGAATTTTTTCACTAACGGATGCGTCGGTGAAACGTTTATAGTGAGCCACTGTGAAGACCTCTTTTTTCTTGAATTTTCGGCATTATATTGAAATGGATTATTGAAAGCAATGGGTAGTTTTTTTCCATCACTGAGATGCCAAAAAAAGATTCGAGGGCCACTTGCCAGTGCGGGGAGGCGTGGTCGAGAATGGCACATCTACAACGTAAAATCAGATATTGGCCAGATTTTCTCACTGTGATCGTTACATTGGCCCTGCTATTGGCCTCAAATGGGGCGAAAATTCAATGCCGCTTTGCCTCGCTACGCTTGCCGTTTAGAGTTCCTGATGAAAACAAATCTGATTTCGCCCGGCATCTTTGGCCTGATACATCGCATCATCGGCCCATTTTAGAACATCGGCCTGATTTTCTTGGTCATGGGCAAACATCACCACGCCGATACTCGCGGTGCAATGATGCTCAACCATTAAGTCTGGCTGTTTGTCGTGGTTCACGGTTAATAAGTATGGAGCAGATAAACGGTTTAATATTTTTTCGGCAACAAGTTGCGCTTGTGACGTAGATGCCACTTTATCTTGATCAAGTTCATTGAGCATGACGACAAATTCATCGCCGCCAAAACGCGCCACCGTATCCATTTCACGTATGCAACTTTTTAAGCGTTTGGCTGCCTCAATCAGCAGTAAATCACCCACTCCATGGCCTTGGCTATCATTCAGTGATTTAAAGTTATCCAGATCAAGAAACATCAGTGCGCCAAAGAAACCGCGCCGCTTATTCGTTGACATGGCCTGGCTCAGACGATCATTGAGTAGGCGTCGATTGGGTAAATGCGTTAACGTATCGTAAAATGCCAGTTGCCGTATTTGTCGTTCCATTTTTTTGCGTTCACTAATATCGGATTTAATTGCCACAAAATTGCTGATCTCATGTTCTGCATCCATGACTGAAGAGATCGTTAAATCTTCCTCATAAAGCTCGCCATTTTTGCGCTGATTGGTGAGTTCTCCTCGCCATGTATTACCCGATAAAAGGGTTCCCCATAAATTTTCATAAAAGGCTTGATCATGTCTATCGGATTGAATTAACTCTCCAGGTTTCTGGCCTATTAGCTCATCGAGTTCATAGCCTGTCAGCTGCGTGAAGGCAGGGTTTACCCACTGAATATGCCTATTTTTATCAGTAATCACAATAGCGTTGGCTGCGGCATTGAGCGCTGCTTCAAATAGTCGGAGGCGATCTTCCAGCTTGGATCTTATCAAGGCATGGCTTATTGTCTTATCGAGTGAGTGTTGATCAAATTCGCCTTTTACAATGTAATCCTGCGCACCTTCTTCTAAAGCGGTTACCGCAGCTTGTTTATCATCATTGCCCGAGAGCACGATAATCGGAGTGTTGGGCAATATTGCTCGCATCGCGATAACCGTAGCGACACCGGAGGAGTCTGGTAGGCTCAAATCAAGCAGGATGATACTGGGTTTATTTTGTTCAGCGTGTTTTTTAGCCTCAGCCAGTGTGGATACCCAACTCAATGTCTGATGCAAGCCATAACCTGCCAAGCGGAGGTGTGCCTTGATTAAGCCAAAATCTCCCGCATCATCCTCTACGGCCAAAATTTTTATATCATGGGCCACTTTATTGATCATCTAAACTCCCTTGCCATGCTGCTGTCTGTAGGTTGTCTCTGTTGTTATGATTGAGCGTTACGAATGCTCGATTCTAGTGGTTCTATCTGATTGACTTGAATGCCCAATGCCAGCCACTCTGCTGCTGTTATAGGCGTTATAAGCGTCTCGTTCAGTTTAAATGTGGGTAGTAATTTTTCTATTAAATAGGACATGGCGATAAGAGGTTGCCCCACCACATCAATCGCCATCCCCTCTGTGTGGTGATAGCGTATGACGGCAATAAGATCGGCTGGTAATTTCCAGTGCTCGCTTAACAGTGCGCCGAGTTGACAGTGGTTCATATGCAATAGCTCACTTTCAATCTCGCTGAGTAAATGCCCACCTGTGGCATTGATGCGAGCCGTATGAAATTGCTTGCTCAGTTTGGGGTCAACGTAATCAAGCACTAAAAAACCGATATCGTGCAACAACCCAGCCAGATATACATCCTCTTCAGACGGCCGCATACTAGCCGGCATCGCTTTGGCAAGTATATCCAGTGCCAAAGCGGTAGCCATGCTGTGCTGCCATAGCTCGGTTATATCCAATGCGCCTGCAGTGTGCTGGCTAACGGATGATATCATCGAAAAGCTCAAGGCTACCATCTTGATGCGCTTGTACCCCAGCCGCATGGCCGCTTCTCTTATCGTTGAAATTTTTCTATTTGTGCCGAATAGCGGCGCATTTGCTAGGCCGATGATTTTGGCGAGAATTGCCGGATCTTGATTTACCAGCTTTAGTAGCCTTTGATGCCCCTCATCGGTTGATAGCGTGATCGACATGATCTCGAGGGCCAGCTTGGGAAGCGCTGGCAATGAGTCGAGTAAGGCAATAGTATGTTGTAAATCTTTAGGCGACGCCTTCTCTTGAACCTTATTCGGGGTAATCCAGCGCTCGCCCAATACACGGATTGTCTCTAGCAGTTCATGTGCATCCATCGGTTTGGTGAAATAATCGACAGCCCCCAAATCATGCGAGGAAAGTATATCGTTTTCCGCATTTGAGGTGGATAGCACTACAACGGGAATGTCGTTTAGGGATGGTTCTTGTTTTTTCTTTGCCAGGAACTCCAGCCCTCCCATGCGCGGCATATTGAGATCGAGCAAAATCAAATCAGGGCGGGGTGCATTGAGATGTTTTTCTCCCTGCTGTTTTAGGAAAGCCAACGCATCCAGTCCATCTATTGCATAGCACAGCCCTACGTCCATTTCGTTTTTCTTTAAAGCCCATTTAACCAGCCCCGCATCAGCAGCTTCATCCTCGACAAGTAGGATGATAAATGATTGTGAATGATTCATACGTTGATTCCGTCCATTATATTTTTCACTGTTTAATGGGCAGCACAACATAAAATTGACTGCCCCATCCTTCACCAACCGACTCAACCCAAATACGCCCTTTGTGGTGCTCGACGATTTTGCGACACAGGGCCAAGCCAATGCCCGTGCCTTCATAAGCTTCGCGTGCTTGTAAACGTTGGAAAACCTTAAATAAGCGGTGGCTCTGGCCCGTTGCAATGCCGATGCCATTGTCATGAACACAGAGCTGCCACTCTTGCTTGCTCACCATACTATGAATATATATATCCGGAATACGTTCAGCGACACGATATTTAACAGCGTTGCCGATCAAGTTCTGCATGAGCCGTTGTATCTCATCGTAGTTGGCCACGATGCGTGGCCACTCACCTGTGATGTTTAGCTTGGCCTCTGCTTCAGTGATCGCAGGCTGAAGGAATTGCAGTGTTTCATCCAGCACGGCTTGGCTATCTACGGTGTCATGGGGCTCTTGCATTCTACCAACGCGCGAATATTCAAGTAAGGCTATTAACATCTGGTCAATACGTTTGGCACCATCAATGGCGAAATTGAAGTAGCTGCGCTGGTCGCTATCTAATGCATCACCCAGACTTATTTCAAGCAGTTGTAAATAGCTGGAGATCATGCGCAGTGGTTGGCGCATATCATGAGAAACAGCGTAGCTGAATTGTTCGAGTTCACTATTAGAGCGCTCGAGCTCTGCCTCATGCTCCTTGCGATCGGTAATATTTAGTTTAACGGCAACATAGTGACTGGTTAGATTATCATCGCCCCGAATGGGAGAGATATGCGCTTCTTCGTAGTAGATTTCACCATTTTTTCTTTGATTGACAAATTCCCCCTGCCAAGCTTGACCTCGCGAGAGTTTGTCCCATAAATCAACATACACAGCGGGTTTAGTTTTTCCTGAATTAAGGATGTGTGGGTTCTTTCCCATAACTTCATCGGCGCTATATCCAGTAACGGTTGAAAATTCGGGGTTTACATATTCAATGTGTGCTGCAAGATCGGTAATCACCACGGAGGTTGGGCTATCTTCAATAGCCGCAGATAACATGCGAAGCTTGAGTTCGGTCGCTTTATAAGCGCTAATATCAGTCATTAGGCCATGCCATAAGGTGGCGCCATCTGCTTCGCGTTCTGGGGTGGCATTGCCTCGCAGCCACTGCACCGTGCCATCCAGAAATTTCACCCGATAGTCATGTTGCCATAGGGTCAAGTTCTGGGCAGATGTTTGCAGTGAAGTCATAAAACTATCAAGATCAGCCGGGTGAATGATATCGAATACGTTGCTGGCATCCGTATGTACGGATTCGGGGCTAAGGCGATAGATAGTGTGAATGCCCTCGCTACTAAAAGGGAAGCAAGCGCTTCCATCCGCGCATTGTCTATATTGGTAAACCATGCCAGGAACGGAATGGGTAATCTTTGTAATCAGATCAAGTGAGGCTTTTTGTTCAGCCATCAGCGCAAGCTGATGATCGGCCATGGTATTAAAACTATCGCCGATTTTTGATAGCTCATCATGTGATTCAAGATAAATACGCTCTTTCATGTTGTTTTGAGTAAAGCCTAAAACAACCTGGCTCAGGCTTGAAATAGTGCCCAAGGTGGAGAAATAAATCGAGGCCATCAAATATGATGCACAGAGCATAAGTAATAGGGCGATAGCAAAGCTTACTTTCAACACCAACATATCGTGTTGGATTCGCGCTTGGATCAGCCGCTTGGCAGTGGGCAGCAATGCTTGATGAATCTGTGTGTAGCCACTATCGATAGCCTTGGTGGTCAGGGCAAAGTAATCATCGGGCGCCATGGCGAAGTGCCTATGAAGAATATCCCGATCAACCACTGCAACCACTTGATCGGCTACGGCTTCAATCAGTGTATGGGTTTTCAATAGGCTGGAACGGAGTGATGGGTTGTAGTTGCCTGCTTTGATGAGGTTTTCTTTGAGTGGAATGCGTGAGTGGTTTAATAGGGCCAATAAATTACTGATATTGAGTTCCCTCTTCACAATGGCTGTTCTGTTACCCAATATGATGGTGCCGTAGGCACGAATTTGACCAAGGTATTCAATCGCCTTCAGTACTTCATTGTTTGCAGCAATCACCAAATAAAACGAATCAAGGTGTGCTTGTGCGGTAAGCCCATAATCATCGGTGATGGTGGATTCAAACCGTAATATGTGCTCGATGAGCTTGGTATGCGTGCTGAAATTTTTCTCCCGTTGCCAATGCAAACCCTTGGTTTTTATGCGTTTCCATTCTGAGCTAATTTTTAACCAGGCTAGGTGTTGGCTGGCTTGGGCAGGGAATTTTTTATCAAGAGTCAGAAAAAGTTGATCAATATCACTCTCAGTGGCTGATCGGAATTGTTTTAAGCTCTCCGTACCATTAAGTACACCACTTGAAAGGCCACGGTGCTGCTGTAGCAACTGAACAGTCCTGATAATAGGGTGGATAAGTGTTAAGCCACCGAGTTGACGCTCATTATTTAATGTTGTCTTGTGAAGAGTACTATAGAGGCCAAACAGCAAAATACAGACAGCGACTAAGGCGATAACACCGGTGAGAATAAGTTTTGTTGCTAAAGGCATCTTATTCATAAACCGAATGGCAGGGTGTAGAAAAAATATTTTTTTGCTATCCAACAGTAGCTCCCCTTTTATCTGGAGCACAAAGCATAAACCTCTAAGCTAGTTTTCCAAGCTTTTTCCACTTCGAATACGTTTTTAGGTTGGAATGAAAGGTATGGTGGTTCCATATACAGCTGGAAATGCGCCGGAGTGGGGCGGTCAATCGCCGCTCATGGGGTTTGCAAGTAGCCCTTACTTGTGAATATAGAAGGGATGCTGCAGCTTGCCCATGTTGGCTGAGTTGCTGGTAGCGCTTATGATAGTGAATTAACTATGCGCATCTTTTCTCCTTATTGCCATGATAAAAACTTACGTAGGTAGATATTATGAAAGAACGTCTAAAAATTGTTTGCCGCAGAGAAGTTGCTACCACAGCCATGCGTTTTGCTGTGATCGTTGGACCGATATTGATTTTAATCAACCATGGCGATCAGATTTTTGCAGGCAGCATGAGTCAAAATGACTGGTTGAAATCTGCTCTGACGATGGCTGTACCTTATATTGTATCGACACTATCCAGCGTTAGCGCTTACAGTAATTGCACAACAAATCAGCCAGACTGAATGCTTGTTTGCCAGCATCACAGTTCTCTCGTGAAAACAAAGCTATTGTAAAGCTCGATATTCCAGCAAATCGGTGGCCCTAACGTAGAGCGTCAACTGTTTTTTATAGTTGGTGAAGGATGCCCAGGATTGGATGATTCCTCGTTCCCACGCTCCTGCGTGGGAACGTATAGCAGTGCGTTTCGTTGATATGGATTCCCGATTCAACCCTCGGGAATGACGGTCTCTTGCCGTGAAATGAAGGCAAGGGCAGGGAGTCTCTCACTCGTTATGGCCGTCAGGCTTAGGTCGGGAGA
>JAUZRH010000133.1 GCA_030950555.1 Mariprofundus sp.
AGCGGCGATCGGCGGCCCCACTTTGGCCCAACCCGCGCTGTTGTTTGCTCCATGGAACCACCATGCACCTCATTCCACCTCAAAAATGGACTCAAAGTGGGATTGCCGCTCATCCACCCAGAGTTTTGCAATTGGCTCTAATGATTTCTTATTTTTATTAAGCACTTAACAAGACATCCCGCTGTTATATTTTTGCCTTCGTCCCATTGTTCCCGACCTGATCGGGAATCCATACAGCTCCCTTTTTCATGCCTTTAGCACTGTTAAAATTTTATCCAGTGATTCTGGCAGATGAGCAAAACGGTGAGAACCACCTTCAAACAATGCCCGTTCTGATACGTTAGCATAGCGCTGAAGAGCTTTTGTATAATCAAGAAGCTCATCGCCTTTATCAAGCAGCAGCAGTGATGGGACTGTCGTCACTGACAGCATCTCCTCACTCATACGGCGCAGTTTATCCGAATCACATTGATCCAATATAAAGAGCTCGTTCGTGTAATAATTTCTATTTTCACCCATAGCTGCATTTATCAAATCAGCCACATCAGCCAGTGGATTAATCAATACACTTGGCCAGTTGTATTTTTCAGCATAAAAAGCTGCATAAAATCCACCCAGCGATGTACCAATCAAACAGATTGATTCACCTTGCCGTGCCTTTAAATAATCATCCAGAAAAAGTGCCGCCTGAGCCGGCTTATCAGGCAGATCAGGCGCGATCACTGTATGACCCTGCTTACCCAGTTCATCACGCAGCCAGCCACTTTTACTACTATGACCGATACTACCAAAACCATGCAGATAGATTACTTTCATGACCAACCTCCTTTTTGCTCAAGCTATAATGATTCAAGTATGGATTATCCGCCATTCCCGAAGCTTGCTTCGGGAATCCACATCAAAATAGACGCTCTGCTTGATTCTAAAGCTACGCGATAGAGTTAATTTCAGACTGCCCTAATCAATCAGATACGCTTTTGGTTGTTTGGCTAATCCTATCGCGTGGCGGGAATGCCGCCACTTGCTTCCCGAGGGTTGCATCGGGAACCCATATCAAATCAACACTCTTTTCCTCATGTGGTTGAGAGCAATGGATCCCCGTCTTCACGGCAATGACAAGAAAAGTCATCTTCAAGCTTGAATCACTATACCTGTTGTGTCTTCGTACCTTTGTGGTGTGTAGGTTTTCTAAGCTTTAGCTGGTATTTTATTTCCATCGCTTTCAACAGATATGGGTCACGGAAATAATAAAGTGTCCCAAGCTGCGTAGGATAGAAGTTCGTCTTCAAGGCGAAGAGTTTGGCGCATAAGCAAGCCCTGAATGGGCGCGATAGGTAGTCATATTGCTTTTAAAAAGTGGCTGATTCTTTAACGCAGAAGAGGGGCTTATAGACCAGTAAAATGGGATAGTTAATTATTTCCGCGGCCCTAAGGCTTAGGGCCGCGGAAAGAATAAATCATCCAATTCTGCTGGTTTATAAGTCCGCATTCTGCGTTGCCAAATCAGTTACATAGCCCTGCTATGCGCTTGATTTGGCGCCTTGAATCCAAACTTCTATCCTGCGCATAACCTGGATACTTTATTCTTTCCGTGGCCCTTAGTTTTAGACTGCCCGAATCAACAGACCCCCACCCGTCATTCCCGTGGAGACGGGAATGACGGGTGGGGGTCTGTTCTAGGCTGTCGAATAAGCCCTAAAAACAAGATGGGGCAGGGCTTGTTTCGCGCACCTTTAGTATGCGTAAGCTGTGGTAATCATGGTTGTGCTGACTTAAAAGGGAGCCCTTTTTGTTAAAGTACGCTAGCTGAGATCATATCTGCCAGAGGAAGGCCGCTAGCGGAGAGGTAGATGGAGTGTTTGTCAACTAGGAGCATCTGTTGCGTTACCCATGGGTTAAATGCGCTGGAGAAATGCTCTGCTGCATCGAAGCCAAAGCGCTGCTTGAAGGCTATTCGATCAAGGCCATCTGTTCGGCGTAAGGCCAGCCAGCACGCTTCTGCTGCGGCAGCTTCATGGCTTAGTAGCTCTTGACTGTTGATGGCTGTGCCACAATTGCTGGCCTCTTCTATATAGCGCTCGGGTGTGCGGATGTTGCTGTAGCGGGTGACGCCGCCATCAATATTGTTCCACTTTCCTGCCGCACCGGCGCCAATGCCAATATAATCATCATATTGCCAGTAACCATCATTATGCTGGCATTTGAGGGTGGGGCGTGAAAAATTTGATATTTCATAGGCATGATAGTCTGCATGGGCCAGTTGCTTGCGAGTGTTGTGAAACATCGATAGCGCTAATTCATCATCGGGTAGCGGGTAAGGTGTTTGCGCATGTTTGGCAGCTAAGGCTGTGTGAGCCTCAACGGTGAGTTGATAGCAGGAGAGATGTTCGGCTCCAAGCTGGATTGCTGCCTGTAGGGTCTGTTGCCACTGAGCGAGTGTCTGTTTCGGCAGGCCAAACATCAGGTCGAGATTGATGTTGTTAAAACCGGCACTGCGAGCCATCTGAAAGGCATTAAGTGCTTCTTCAGGGTTGTGGATGCGTTCTAACCAGCGTAACTCCATGCGATCTAAGCTCTGTACGCCAATGGATAGGCGGTTAATGCCAGCTTTGTGGTAAGCTTGAAAACGCTCGGCCTCAGCACTGCCTGGGTTTGCTTCTAAACTTATTTCGCACTGTTCTGACAGTCCGAACTGCTGTTCAGCCATTTCAATGACGGCGCTAATTAAGCTTGCTGGAGCCAGTGATGGCGTGCCACCACCGAAAAAAAGTGAGGCTAACTTTTTACCCTTAAATGAAGGGTGGCTAGCCCACTGCTTGAGCTCATGAAGTAATGCTTGCTGATACTGCTGCCACGCTGGTTGGTTGCGAACATGCGAGTTAAAGTCACAGTAATGACACTTGTGCGCACAGAAAGGAATGTGCACATATAGTCGGAGCGGAGTGGTTGATTTCAATATGTGAACGTGTGCGTTATTGTAGAACCACTTCGTAGTGATCCGGTTCAAAATCTTCATCACTTTTCAGCGATATCTGTTTGTTGAGAAATGTTTCTACTTGCAATACGCCCTCATTCTCTTCGCTCAGTAGTAGGTCAATGATGGTGGGGTGCGCAATTACCAACAGTTTCTCGCATGGGTAAGCGCGTGCCTCGGCCACAACTTCACGAAATAGTTGGTAGCAGATGGTGGTGGGGCTTTTTGCTAAGCCGATACCGCTACAGCGGCCGCACTCCTTCATCATCATGCGTCCAAGAGAGTCGCGGGTACGTTTGCGGGTCATCTCAACGAGTCCCAGCTCTGAGAGTTGTACGATATGGGTTTTGGTTTTGTCGCGTTTAAGCGCGTCGGCCAATACCTCCATCAGCCGTTGCTTATTCTCATCTTCCATCATATCAATAAAGTCGACAACGATAATGCCGCCTAAATTGCGTAGTCGTAACTGATGTACAATCTCATGCACGGCCTCAAGGTTGGTTTTGAAGCCGGTCTCTTCCATATTGCGGGAACCAACAAAAGAGCCGGAGTTTACATCTATAGCAATAAGGGCTTCTGTTTGATCAATGACAATATGACCGCCTGACTTGAGTTTTACACGTCGTTTAAGTGCGCTTTCAATGGCCGCTTCCACACCGTAAACATCAAAAATAGGGCGTTCACCCGGATAATAATAGAGCTTTTTTGCGACTTCGGGCATAAAGCGACGGGCAAATTTTTTCATATTCTCGTAGGCTTCTTTTGAGTCAATATGAATTTTTTCCACTTCTGCATCGACATAATCACGCATCACGCGCAGATAGAGGTTTAACTCTTTGTGGACTAGCGAGCCTAAGCTCGCATTTTTTGCTCGTTTTTCGATGTCAGCCCATAGTCGCAATAGATAATTAAGATCCTGTTGTATCTCCTCACTATTTTTACCTTCAGCAACGGTGCGAATGATGAGGCCACCTTTTTCAGGTGTGATGTTATGGGCAATGCTTAGTAGTCGTTCACGTTCGATCGTATCTTCTAAGCGGCGGGCGATGCCTGTATGTTCCAGATGAGGCAGGTAAACCAGATAGCGGCCGGCTAAGCCTATTTGACTGGTCAGGCGTGGGCCTTTCGCGGCAATAGGTTCTCTGGAAACTTGTACCATCAGCTCTTGGCCATCTCTAAGTAGATTGGCGATCGGCGGTGCATTGCGACGCGGTTGATTTGCGCTGCGTGACCCTTCGTTAGCCTCACTCTCTTCGCTGTGATCCATCTCTTCAGAGAGATCACTGTCTGAATTTTTGGCAGTGGCAATATCTCCAGCATAAAGGAAGCCGGCCTTGTCCATACCGATGTCAACAAATGCCGCTTGTATTCCAGGCAGCACACGTTGCACACGAGCTTTATATATATTACCTTTTAAGCCATGCTCACGTTCAATGTAAATCTCTTCAGCTTGCCCGTTTTCAACGCGAGCAACCCGAGTTTCAAAAGGGGCTACATTAACGAGTAGCTCTACGCTCATCGATCAGCAGCCATGGCGGTAAGTTCTTCGATCATTTGAACTGTTGTGCTAATAGGCAGGCCGATGACATTGTCCAAAGGACCAGCAATTGATTCGATAAAACTAGCTGCACCGCCTTGAATGGCATACGCACCTGCTTTATCTAATACATCATTATGTTCTAGATAGATGTCAATTTCGCTGCTGGTGAGGTCGCGAAATGTAACCCTAGTTGCAACCTGTTTACAGATGATCATGCCGCCCAAACGCACGGCAATGCCCGTAAGCACTTGATGAGTCTGCCCAGAGAGCTGTTCTAGCATCTGCTTTGCCTCGACTAGATCCACTGGTTGTCCAAAGGCTTTACAGCGAATGTTTACCAGTGTGTCGGCCGCGATGATAGGGATGTCATCGTCGGCGATGCATGCCTGAGCCTTGTTGCGGCTTAAGCGTGAGACAGTTTTACTGACTGTTTCACCGGGCATGGCGGCTTCATCAATGTGTTGTGGTTGTGCTTCAACCGTCATACCTGCACTTTGTAAAAGCGCTAGGCGACGGGGGGATTGTGATGCGAGGATTACTTTCATGCGCCAACCCTTATGTAATTTTGATAGAAATGCATCCAGTAGAAATTAAGTTGCTTTTTCTGAGTCTTCTGTTCTTGAAAAATGACCCTGAAATTGAAGCGCATTCTGATTGTCTCGAAACGATTAAGCGCTAATAGCAGCTATGGTGAAAAGCTTTCTGATTAGACATGAACCTCAGTTGAAAATTAACAGCATCACGAAGCGCGATAGGCATGAAGTTATTCTAGGCATCCTTCACCAACTATAAAAAATAGTTGACGCTTTACGTTACCTCACAGCTGAAAGATGTCTCTTGATCTTCCATAAGCCGGATGAATCAACTATTTGGCGAAGCCTTTTCCATCTTAATGGAAAGCCTTAATGTGTAAACCG
>JAUZRH010000134.1 GCA_030950555.1 Mariprofundus sp.
CCGCGCTGTTGTTTGCTCCATGGAACCACCATGCACCTCATTCCACCTCAAAAATGGACTCAAAGTGGGATTGCCGCTCATCCACCCAGAGTTTTGCAATTGGCTCTATTTAAACCCTCATTTAGGCGCTATTTCGACAGCCGATGCATTGCCCCCAAGGGGACGCCAAAATGATGTGATTTTACATGCTAGAAATTGATAGCAATTGCCAATGATATAAGGGACGCTAGGATTAGCGCTTCTGATGGGCAACTCAAGGCTTGTCCGTTTTTTTGTGCCCGGAGCTGTTGCTTCCAAGGAGTCGCTTAGAACATGCCACGTAGAACAGATCTTCAATCCATTATGATTTTGGGAGCAGGGCCGAGTGTGATTGGTCAAGCTTGTGAGTTTGATTATTCCGGTGTTCAAGCCTGTAAGGCTCTGAAAGAGGAGGGCTATCGGGTTATTCTGGTGAACTCCAACCCCGCAACGATTATGACAGACCCTGAGTTTGCCGATGCTACTTATATCGAACCGGTTACTTGGGAAGTGGTTGCGAAAATTATTGAAAAAGAGCGCCCTGATGCAATTCTGCCCACGATGGGTGGTCAAACCGCACTGAATTGTGCGTTAAGTCTGCATAAACATGGTATACTAGATAAATTTGCTGTGAAGCTCATTGGCGCACAGCCAGAAGCAATTGATATGGCTGAAGATCGTCTGCTCTTTAAAAAAGCGATGGATCGCATCGGCCTGGAAATGGCTCGTGGTGGTTTTGCTCATTCAATGGATGAAGCGCGTACGCTGGCAGTCGAAATCGGTTATCCTATTATTATTCGCCCCTCGTTTACCCTTGGTGGTTCGGGTGGTGGCATTGCTTATAATCCAGAAGAGTTTGAGCAAATTGCCGGTGCTGGTATTGATGCCAGCCCCACAGATGAAATTCTGGTGGAAGAATCCATTATTGGTTGGAAAGAGTTTGAGATGGAGGTCATGCGTGATCATGCGGATAACTGTGTCATTATCTGCTCAATTGAAAACATTGACCCCATGGGTGTACATACAGGTGACTCGATTACTGTAGCGCCTGCACAAACACTGACGGACAAAGAGTATCAGCGCATGCGTAATGCCTCGATTGCTATTCTGCGTGAGATTGGTGTGGAGACAGGCGGCTCTAATGTACAGTTTGCCGTCAATCCGGTGGATGGCCGCTTGATTATTATTGAGATGAATCCACGTGTGTCGCGTTCTTCAGCACTGGCCTCTAAAGCAACCGGGTTTCCTATTGCTAAAATTGCATCAAAATTAGCAGTTGGCTTTACACTTGATGAGATTCGCAACGATATTACCGGTGAGACATGGGCAGCATTTGAGCCTACGATCGATTATGTTGTGACGAAAATACCCCGCTTTGCTTTTGAAAAGTTTCCCGGTGCAGATACCCGCTTAACCACCCAGATGAAATCTGTCGGTGAGGTGATGGCGATTGGCCGTTCATTCAATGAATCGCTTGGAAAAGCGATGCGTGGCTTGGAAATCGGCAGTAGCGGTTTTGATTTTACGATACCTGATGATTGCGATGTGAACCAGTTTTTGCAGGAGAAGTTGGCGATACCTGCTGAACAACGACTGTGGTGGGTTGGCGAAGCACTGCGGGTAGGCTGGAGTGAGCAACATGTGTTTGAAGTGACACACATTGATCCATGGTTTATTTGTGAGATTAACGCTGTCATTACGCTTGAGCAGTCACTGCGGGGTAAAGAAGCAGCGATATTAAGCAAATCTCAATGGCGGCAAGCTAAACGTGAAGGCTTATCTGATATTCACTTGGCTGAGCTACTGGGTGAGGATGAGTCAACAGTGCGCAAGCTAAGGCAGGCTGCAGGCGTCTCACCTGTATTTAAGCGTGTTGATACATGTGCTGCCGAGTTTGAAGCGCATACACCTTATCTCTACTCCACGTATGAAGAAGCGTGTGAGGCGCGCCCAACGGACAAGAAAAAAATCATGGTTCTAGGTGGCGGTCCTAATCGCATTGGTCAGGGTATTGAGTTTGACTACTGCTGTGTGCATGCCGCTTTTGCACTCTCAGAAGATGGCTATGAGACGATAATGGTAAACTGTAATCCTGAAACAGTCTCTACCGATTATGATACCTCAGATCGCCTCTATTTTGAGCCACTAACTTTTGAAGATGTGATGGCGATCGTTGACATCGAGAAGCCGGTAGGTGTGATTGTTCAGTTTGGTGGTCAAACACCGTTGAAACTGGCGGAATCATTGGAAGCGGCTGGTGTACCCATTATTGGTACCTCCCCGGATATGATTGATCTGGCCGAGGATCGTGAGCGATTCCAGCAACTACTGCATAAGCTCTCTCTATTACAGCCTGAAAATGGTACGGCTAGATCCACGGAAGAAGCCCTTGCTGTAGCGCAACGCATTGGTTATCCGGTTGTTGTACGTCCTTCGTATGTGCTTGGCGGACGAGCCATGCAGATTGTGCATGGTGAGAAAGGACTACTGCGTTATATGCGTGAAGCGGTGCAGGCATCTCCCGATCACCCTGTACTGTTGGATCGTTTTTTAAACGCTGCAATAGAGTTGGATGTCGATGCACTAGCTGACGGCACACGCGTAGTGATTGGTGGCATTATGGAGCATATTGAGGAGGCGGGGGTTCATTCTGGTGACTCAGCCTGCTGCCTGCCTCCACACTCAATCTCCGATGCTATTATCACGGAAGTACGTCGACAGACTGAGGCGTTAGGGCTGGCTCTGAATGTGAAGGGGCTACTCAATATTCAATTTGCCGTACAGGGTGAATTGATTTATGTCTTAGAGGTGAACCCGCGCGCATCACGTACGGTTCCTTTTGTTTCCAAAGCAACAGGCAAACCGCTAGCGAAGATTGCCGCACGTATTATGGCCGGACAGTCATTGGATGATCAGGCTATTTTAGAGATTCCTCAACCAACGACCTTTAGGGCCGTAAAAGAAGCCGTCTTTCCATTTGTGAAATTTAGAGGTGTTGATTCGTTACTTAGTCCTGAAATGAAATCGACGGGTGAAGTAATGGGCATTGCCGAGGTGTTTCCAGCCGCCTTTGCTAAAGCGCAACTCGGTGCAGGTTTGAAGTTGCCTGATAGGGGCACCGCCTTTGTTTCGGTAAAGGATAGTGACAAGTCTTTGCTGGTTCAGTTAAGTCGCATGCTTATCGATGCGGGTTTTACGATATTAGCCACAGCAGGCACACACGTGATACTGCAGGAGGCCGGTATTGATGCACAACGTGTTATTAAAGTAACCGATGGAGCTCGTCCGCATATTGTTGACCGTTTACTCAATGATGAGGTGGATTTTATTGTCAACACAACAGAAGGTGCGCAAGCGATTGAAGATTCCAAATCTATCCGTCAAGCTGCTCTGAATAGAGGTATTGTTTATTTTACCACTATGGCAGGTGGACTGGCTGCAGCCAGTGCTATTGCGGGTCATTTTGATGTGACAGCGGTGAAGAGTATTCAAGCATACCATCGTAGTTAAGCATTTTCCAAATAAAGTAAGACATTCATGATGGCGTAGGGATCGTGGCTTTTATGAAGCCACGACTTGTCTGCATCGCTTTCAAATTAAAACGAGCTAATAGATTAGGAGATTATATGGAACGTGTTCCCATGACCAAAGTCGGTGCGGATGCATTGAAGAAAAACTTAGCATATCTTAAAGGCGAAAAACGTCATCAGATTGTTGCCACGATTGAAACAGCTAGAGCTCATGGTGATCTTTCTGAAAATGCTGAATATCATGCAGCTAAAGAAGATCAAGGTATGAATGAGGCAAAGGTAAAAGATATAGAAGATAAATTGGCGCGGGCTAATATTATTGAGCCAGCATTAATTAAAAGCGAGAAGGTTGTCTTTGGTGCAACAGTTGAATTGATGGATGTAAATAATGAAAAAATGCTGACGTATCAAATTGTCGGCGTGGATGAAGCTGATATTGAAAAGGGCATGGTGTCGATCACTTCACCCATTGCCCGTGCGTTAATCGGTAAAGAAGAGGGTGATACAGCCGTAGTGTTGGCGCCTGGTGGTGAGCGCGAACTTGAAATTCAGTCTATCGCTTACGTGTGATGGGTGTGTGGAGTAAACTTTGAGTACGGTGGGTATGCGCGTAGGGGCGCTTAGAATCTGCCTAGCTTTAATGTTGGCACTGCTCGTGGTACCGGGCTATATTGTGGCACCAGCACTTTTTGCTGGTGCTGGTAGCCAGGCTCTAGCCGGAGAACTTGCTGGAACTATCTTTCATATTAGCTTGTTATCATTGCTTTTTCTTGCAGCGTCTGTTGCTGCATTTTGGTTACGTATGGAAGCGGGTCGCAGTCGTTGGGTGTTATTGCTTTTGTTGAGCCTGCTGGTGGCAATCAATGCTTTTGCGCTAGCCCCGATCATGGCTGAGCTTAAAGTTCAAATGGGACCGATTGATCTGGTTGCCAAAGAGGACCCTCAACGGCAACTTTTTGGACTCTACCATGGCATCAGTGCTATTTTGCATCTGCTTAGTAGTTTTATAGCGATTGCTCTGGTAGCGATTGGACCCGTTAGAAAGGGTGAAAATGGAGATGCATGTCACACTTTATAAGCTGGTTTAAACAGCGCTTGGCCGATACAGAGATGGTGATGCTATTAGCATCCCTATTGATTATCTGTCTGCTATTGCTTGGCTTGATGCCGGTGTTAGCACCTCTGCTGTTAGCGATCGCTTTGGCTTATGTACTGGATGGCGTGGTTGAACTGCTTACACGCTGCAAGCTGCCACGGATGATTGCGATTGCACTAACGGGTGGTGGTACGTTATTGCTGATTCTGTTTACATTTCTAGCCGTGTTGCCCCTGCTAACAGAACAGATAGGACGCTTGATTAGCCACGCACCGCAGTATGTGCAAGCTACAAGAGATATGTTTCACGAGTTGCAATCAACCCATTCTGAATGGGTTAATCCGCTCTACCTGCAAAAAATGACCGCGATGTTAGCTGTTAAAATGCAGGAGTGGGGCGGAGCACTATTTAAGTTTTCCCTGTCATCAATTCCTGGCATGATTACGATGCTGGTTTACGCTGTGCTGGTACCAGTTTTGGTTTTTTTCCTACTCAAAGATAAGCACCTTATCCTCAACTGGGCCGAGCAATTTTTACCGACAGAACGGACGCTATTACAACGTGTTTGGGGTGAATTGGATACACAAATAGGCAACTATATTCGCGGTAAATTCTGGGAAGCCTTTGTCATCGGTTTGGCCATGTGGTTGGCTTATATATGGATGGGGCATGAGTATGCACTTTTACTCGCTGTATTGACCGGTCTCTCGGTTTGGATTCCATTTGTAGGTATGGCTGTTGTAACCGTACCGGTAGTGCTACTCGCCTATTTTCAATGGGGCTTATCGGAGACGATGGCGTATGGCGTTTTAGCTTATGTTATTGTGCAGCTGATTGATGCCAACGTAATTGTGCCATGGCTGTTTTCACAGATAGTAAATTTGCACCCAATTGCTATTATTGTAGCGATTTTGATCTTCGGCAGTATTTGGGGAATCATTGGTGTGATTATTGCTATTCCGATGGCCGCACTGGTTAAAAGCGTGGTGTCGATCATGCTGGAGCGCCGTTACAGGGCTATTGATCCACCAAGCTAGAGTGGAAAGCGTCGCGCAGGAATGGGAACTTGTGTTGAAATGCGTCCCATTTAAGATGAATAACAGGGGTTATGTAACTTTATTTTCCAGTTTTTATATGTGGGGTGTCATCGCTTTAAAACCTTTCACCGCAGAGGCGTAAGGGCGCTGCCGCGCCATAGGCCTGCTCAAATGCAGAGGAAATACAGGGGATAGAATACGTAGCTTAAGAGCTACTTGCAAAACGCTGAGTGGATGAGTGGCAATCCCACTTCGAGGGCATTTATAGGCTAGAATAAAGGGCATGGTTGTTCCATACGCTGAACATAGCCTGAAAATGCGACGGAATGGGGAAGGCAATCGCTGCTCATGGGTTTTGCAAGCGGCTCTTAATTGAGCATGTTCATTTATGACGTGCCCTTGGTAACTCTGTGGTGGAAAGCCTTTGACTGTTTTATGGATGTCGTTAAGAGTCAAAGCTATGGTTTTATTTGCATTGTGAACATAAACTAGCTGAATTCAAGTAGGTTCTTCGATGTTCCACTACAAAACTGGCACATCGAGTGTAAAGATAATGGGGCGGAAATCTGGCCAATATCCGCTCTTCTGCCGTAGGTTTTCCCTTCTCGGACACGTACCTTAGATGCGTGGTAAGAGGGACGACAAACGGCATAGAAGCCGCTAAGATTGACAGCAGGTGTCACACTTTTAGGCTGCAGCGACTATATGACGATGAATAAATAACACCTGCTTTGCAGGCTTGATAGTTTGATAGTTTCTAGGAAGGAAATCATGAATAAAAAAACAACAGAGCCAGAAGTAGAAGTGCTTGGTCTACCGTCTAAATCAGAGATGGAAGAGCTTAAGCAAGAGATGCGCACGGCGCAACGAAATGCATGGCTCAAGAAAAATCAGAATTCGCTCCTGCTTGCTGTCGGGGTGCTTTTTGTTGGCCTAATCGCTGCTGGCATGTTAGTCGAACACAATCGTTCACAGCAGGAAGCTGCAGCAACACTTTATCAACAAGCGGTGAATGAGAGTGATGCGAGTAAGAAAAAAACATTATTTGAGAGTGTGGCAAGTGAATTTGATGCCAGTTCTTATGGCGCCATGGCAGAAATGCAGTTAATCACTGTTGATAGCCTACATGCACAAGCGCATTTGAAGGCCTTAAATGAAAATAGCTCCGCCATGGATGAGTGGAAATGGCAAGCACGACTGGATATGGCCGCACTCAAAATTGAGCAGGGTGATGCGGATGCTGCGCATGTGCTACTTGAAGCGTTCGTAGGTAAACAGTACCAGCAGTTACGTTATTTCCTTCAGGCAGAGATCACAAAAAAGAGCGCGGATAAAAAAGTACTCTTGCAAAAAGCACTGGATGCTGTCGCACCGGACCAGCAGCTAAAACAGCGTATTGAAAAGCAACTTGCCCTGTTTGCTTCTTAATTGGAGATGATATTGCGCCGATTTCTGCCTCTATTTTTTCCACTGCTTATCGTCACAGCTTGCTCCTCGACCGCTTCTTTAGAGCAAGCCGATCCAGCTGAAAGAGCCAAGCACGTCGAAATAGTAGCTCAGATTCCACTGGACGCCGCGCCGATTAAGCTGGTATGGCAAAAAAATCTAGATCAACGCAAGCCGCTATCACCACCGGGTTTTAGCTTGCCCGCCTCTGTGCTTGGTAAGAGCGGCGAGCTTATTGTTGCTGGTAGTGAGGATCGCTATCTGCGCTTTTATAGTGCTTCTGGTGCGGAGCTTAACCGCATAGGCCTTGCTGCTCCTTCAGAATCAGGCGTGCTAAAATTAGCCAACGGGGTGATTGTTGTTGGCGATATTGCCGGCAACCTATATGGCATTGATCTGCTACAACAAGTCATCAAATGGCAGTACAAACTTAGTTCAGCGCTAATCTCTAAACCGCAGTTGGTTAAGAACGGTTTTATCATTCAAACCTCTAACAATCAGATTTACCGTTTTAGTGATAAGGGCAAAAAAATATGGAGCTTTTCCGCCCTGCTGGGTGGTTTGGCGATGCATCTTTCACCCGCACCAGTGATCTATCATGGGCGTGTTTATGCGGCCTTTAGTAATGGTGATGTGGTGGCGCTAAAGGCTGCTGACGGCGGCTTTTTATGGAAGCGTCAAACTATTTTGATTAATGATGCGGCTGTGCTGAGTGAACTAAAATCACCTGTTGCAGCACCTACAGTGATTCCTGCTGCAGCTTCGGGCCGTGATGAAGATATGTTAGCCGTGCCACTTTTTCAGGGACAGTTACTGTTTTTATCCCTTTTAGATGGTAGTACATTGAAAGCACGTGAGCTTTCAATGAAGGCTTCACCCTTACTGCTGGGTGGTAAATTGTTAATTGCTGATACGCATGGTGCTGTCAGCGCACTGGACGCAGCCAGTGGAGAAACTTTGTGGAAGAAACAGCTTAGTAATGGTGAATTAACCGGACCAGTGCTGGCTCAAGGTTTACTGTGGTTCGCTGATGATCATGGTCGGGTATATCGAATGGATCAGGAAGGCCATGTAGCAGGCTTGATTGAACTTTCCGGCCGCATTGACCGTACACCTGTTGTTGTAGGTGGCGGAGTAATCGTGCGTAATGATCTCGGTTTCCTCTATATGTTACGGTAGGTAATAATTTGAACAACGAAACATCTATATTAAATAATGATATTGTAGTGCCTAAAAATAACACTGTCAGGTTGCCTGTAGTGGCAATTGTGGGCCGCCCGAACGTGGGTAAGTCAACTCTTTTCAATCGTCTTTTGGGGAAACGCCAAGCTATTGTAGGCGACCGTCCAGGCGTCACAGTTGACCGTTTGGAGAGTGAATTTCTGCTTGGCGAAAGGCCGGTAGTGCTGGTTGATACCGGCGGCATTGGTGAAGGTACGCATAATGCGATGCAACCGGCGATCGACGGACAAGTTGAGGCAGCTTTAGCGATTGCTGATATTGTCGTGTTTGTCACAGATGCACAGTCGGGCAGTACGGGCGTAGATGCAAATATCGCTTCGAAGTTGCGGCGTTATGGTATTCCTGTCGCACTGGTGGTAAATAAAGCCGAGCGGGTTGGTAGTACATTGGACTTTTTTGGTCTGGGTATTGGTGAGCCTCTACCGGTTTCAGCGATCCATGGTCAGGGGATGCCTGAACTGCTTGATCTGTTGATGACCATGTTACCAGAAGTGGCTGATCAACCGTTTGCTGATCCACTAGATGAACCGCTGGCCAATGTTGCAGTGATTGGCCGTCCAAATGTTGGTAAATCTACGCTGATCAATGCATGGCTGGGGCGTGACCGCATGGTTGTTAGTGAGGTGGCCGGTACGACACGCGATGCCATTGATTCCATGCTACCCTATAACGGTCGTTTTGTGCGCTTGGTGGATACCGCTGGTCAACGAAAACACGGTCGCATTAGTGATGTGATTGAATTTGTAGCGCGCGTCAAAGCAGTTCAGGCATTTCGCATGGCGGATGTGGCGGTCATGCTACTTGATGGTGGCGAAGGCATTGTGGAGCAGGATATGCGACTGATGCAGCTAGCACAGGATGAGGGTTGTGCTCTGATTGTGGCGGTCAATAAGTTGGATCTGCTGAGCGATCAAGAGTGGAAATATTTTGCCGAGCGTTTGAACTATCGCATGCGTGGCATGAGTGATATTCCTGTTTATAGAGTCACAGCAAAAGTAGGAAAGGGCGTAAGGCGCTTGTTGAGTGAGGCTGTCAAGGCTTCAGAACGCAATCATATACGTGTTGGCACGGGTGAATTGAATCGCTGGCTGGGTGATGCACAAGAAGCACATCATGCACCGAGTAGTGATGGTTCGATGGTGCGTCTTAAATATGCCTCACAAACTGGCACAAATCCGCCCTCAATTAAAATTTTCTGTAATCGGCCGGGTAAACTGAAACCCAGTTATAGACGTTATTTAGAGCAATCTTTTCGTAAGTCTTTTGATCTGACTGGTGTGCCGGTACGCTTTACCTTTGCCGGTGGTCACAACCCCTATGCGGAGAAAAACCAGTAAACCGTGCGCAGCTTTGAGGAGACACGCATCATTCACTGCTCTGCGGCAAATATGTTTACCGTTGTCATGGATATAGAGGCCTATCCCGAATTTTTACCCTGGGTCACAGGTGCAAGCATCTTAACCCGTAGTAATGGTGATTTAACTGCCGAGCTGGTGGCTGATTTTGCGGGTAGCCATCACACTTTCCGCACCATTGATCGCTTTGTTGTTAACAAGCTCGTAGAAATACGGCTGCTCGATGGCCCTTTTCGCTTTCTGGAAAGCATCTGGACTTTTGATCAGTTAGACGATGTGTCGTGCAAAGTCCATTTTTCAATTGAATTTGAATTTCGCAATATGATGCTGGATCTGGTTGCTAGCCCAATATTTGCTACAGCTTGTAAGTCTATGGTGCAGGCTTTTGAAAAACGCGCAAGGGGAGTCTCTTGATACATATTAGTGTGGTTTATGCCCTGCCCAATGAACAATACCTCTCAACCTTTGAACTTGCTCAAGGCAGTACGGCGGAACAAGCGGTGCTGGAATCGGATCTACTAAAAAAACACCCCGAAGTTGATCTAACCATCAACAAACTGGGTATTTTTGCAAAATTGGTGAAAGGAAGTCAATTGCTCGTAGAGGGGGACCGGGTGGAGGTTTATCGCCCCTTGGTCAAAAAACCGCGTGATGCCCATGCGGTTGATGAAAAGAAAGCCCGTATCCGCGCCCGTAAAGAGAGCCGCTCCACCTAATTGGTTTACCTTTCTTAGACAGGACAGCAATGATTACAAGCGATTACGCCATGCTGGAAAACAACGACGCATGGGCGTTTTTTATTGATTTCCTGGCATCCTTCACCAACCATAAAAAATAGTTAACGCTTTACGTTACCTCGCAACTGAAAGAAATATCTTCATCTTCCGTAAGTCGGATGAATCATGGGCGTTTTTTATTGATCCCCTCACCCAAGCCCTCTCCCTGAGGGGGAGGGAGTCGACTATTTGGCGAAGCCTTTTCCGCCTTAAGAAAAGCCTTAATGTGTAAACCGGAAAATGAAGGATGCCGTAATTTTGACGGTATTTTTCATAATAGAATAGTAAAATATATTTTATATCAATATGTTAAGTATACTATATGGCTCCAGTCCTCCCAACAAGAAAGAGGGGCGTGACTAAATGTCACGTGACTCTCTTGAATAACAGCA
>JAUZRH010000135.1 GCA_030950555.1 Mariprofundus sp.
TTCAAGGCGCCAAATCAAGCGCATAAGCAAGCCCTGAATGGGCGCGATAGCCTACTGCCTTTAGTCGTAACTCTGTGGCAACGCAGAATGCGGACTTATAGACCAGCACGTGGATGATTTATTCTTTCCGCGGCCCTAAAGAGGTATCTTTCAGCTGTGAGGTAACGTAGTGCGTCAACTATTTTTGGGGTTGTATGAAGGATGCCAAAAAACTTATGCTTTAAAGCTACTTGCAAAACTCTGAGTGGATGAGTGACAATCCGACTTCGAGTGTGTTTGTAGGATAGAATGACGGGTATGGTTGTTCCATACGCTGAACGTAGCCTACAAATGCGCCGGAGTGGGGAAGTCAATCGCCGCTCATGGGTTTTACAACTGGCGCTTTAGTAACTGTATTGAGAGTGTGGACATGAGTTGAAATATAGCCATAATGATTGACGCTAGTCAGTCTGTATCGCATACTAGCAAAAATCAGAACATGAAAAAAGTGATAAGCATGTCATCGTAGATTTTGGGGCATTGATTTTGGCTTGCAGATCAACGTCATGTAGTACTGGGAAGAACAGTCAAAGGCAAAGATCATTGCTACTGACTAGTGAAGAATCAGGGGGGATTATTCTAACGTGAGCGATGCAATAGCAGATAAAATAGACTGGCATCATAAGTTGACGATTCGTTTTCAGATAACTCTTTTTCTTGTCCTATTTGCCACTTTTGCAGTCAGCCAATATCACTTATTCAGTAAAACAAAAGCATCCATCTATCAGGAAGAGGTAGAGCGTGCGGCCTTCATGGCTGACGGTCTGTCCCGTAGTTTGCAAACCCTAATGCTCTCTGGCGAGGCCTCCTATGCCACTGATTGGCTGAACCGTATTACCGGTAGCCCGGAACTTCTTACCGCTCAGGTTATTCGTAAAGATCAAACTGAAGCGTTTCTTGATGGTAAAACTATGCATGCGGTAAATGAGCAACTAGGAAGTGATTTTTTTAGTCGCCCCTTGAAGCCCTCCTACAAAATTAAAGACTTAGATGCCAATGCCTTTAGCATGGCTATTGATGGTAAACAGTCCAGCATCATGGATGAGGCCAATGCGCAACTGACATTTTTGCTGCCAATAAAAGCGCATGAAGCGTGTATGAGCTGTCATGCCTATGATCCATCAAAGGTTCGAGGTGTCTTACGTATCACCACCTCAACCAGCCGCGCTCAGCAACGTATTGATGAAGCACGTAAGGATACAATCATTTCGGGAGTCTCCGTTGCACTGGTCATTGGCCTGCTACTGTTCTTTTTTATCCGTAGACAGATCCTTATCCCACTGGAGTCTTTAACACTCGCAACATCAACTATTGCCTCTGGTGATCTTGAAAATAGAGTGGTGATGAAAAACAGCACTGAAATTGGGAAACTGTGTAACGCCTTCAACCACATGGTTGATGCCCTTCAAAGCTCCACCGTTTCTAAAGAGTATTTTGAAACCATTATGAGCTCTATGGGGGAGATGCTTTTTGTCACCGATAGCCAACACATCATCCAGTTAACGAATCCTGCGACATTTTTAACACTGGGTTATTCATTACAAGAGCTACAAGGGCGACACCTTGAAACATTCATCGCCGATGGTATAGAACTCACTAGTGAGGAAGAGAAACAACTTAGCAAACATGGTGAAGTGAAAAGTATTGAACGTAAATTCATTCATAAATCCGGTGAGCAGATTCCCGTATTGTTAACTATCAATACGATGCAAGATAATAACGGTAGTCATGGCCAGATCATTCATGCCGGACGTGATATTACGCGTCAGAAAAGGGTTGAAGGAGAGTTGAGATTAGCCGCTAAGGTCATGGAAAGTGACTCCAATGCCATTATGATCTGTGACCAGGATGCTAATATCGTACTGGTCAACCCAGCCTTTTGTGAGATTACAGGCTTTAATCAGCAAGAGGTCATTGGCAAAAACCCCCGCATCCTTTCATCAGGTCGCCAGTCCAAAGAATATTACAGCAAGCTATGGAGCGCCCTTATTGAGAAGGGAGTATGGTCTGGAGAAATATGGAACAGAAGAAAAAACGGTGGTATCTATCCTGAAAGACTGTCTATTACGGCGGTTCGAAATGAACAGGGTAAAATCACAA
This sequence comes from Mariprofundus sp., assembly GCA_030950555.1. Lineage (GTDB taxonomy): Bacteria > Pseudomonadota > Zetaproteobacteria > Mariprofundales > Mariprofundaceae > Mariprofundus. The sequence goes on from JAUZRH010000135.1 coordinate 2,140, forward strand.
ACTTTGTCAGTATTTTTAATGATATTACCGATCAGAAAAATATTGAGCAGAAACTATCCCATCTGGCCCACCACGATCAGCTCACAGGGCTTCCTAACCGCGTACTGTTCAACGACCGACTCCTGCATGCCCTTGCCCATGCAGGCCGTAACAAAACAAAAATCGGTTTAATGTTTATTGATATTGATGGATTTAAAGCGATCAATGATAACTTTGGCCATGATGTGGGTGATGCCCTTCTCTGTGTTATTGGTGATAGCCTCACCGAGCTTGTTCGTGATGCTGATACGGTTGCGCGTATTGGCGGTGATGAATTTGTCATCATCATCGAAAACTTGTCTGACTTACAGAATATGGTTCAAGTAGCAGGAAAAATCCTCCAGCGCTTCAGCAAACCCACGATGGCCGCTGAAACAGTTTGCGATATCGGCTGTAGTATTGGCATTGCAGTCAGCCCTGATGACAGCAAAAATAGCGAAGAACTTCTTAAAATGGCTGATACAGCGATGTATCTAGCAAAAACATCAGGTAAGCAACAGTATCGTATCTATAGTAAAGATTGCACATAAGCACACTTGATGCGCCTTACAACGTAGTTATCAGACAGGCTTTTTGTACTCGATGTTCCAGTTTTTACAGGGGATAACATACGCTGTTAATTGAATATGTTTATCTATGGAGCCAATTGCAAAACCCGTGAGCGGCGATCGGCGGCCCCACTTTGGCCCATTTCCGCGCTGTTGTTTGCTCCATGGAACCACCATGCACCTCATTCCACCTCAAAAATGGACTCAAAGTGGGATTGCCGCTCATCCACCCAGAGTT
>JAUZRH010000136.1 GCA_030950555.1 Mariprofundus sp.
AGGGCTTGCTTATGCGCTTGATTTGGCGCCTTGAATCCAACAACTATCCTGCGCATAACCTGGATACTTTATTTTTTCCGCGGCCCTTATCTTCCGTCGGCCGGATGAATGATGGGCATTTTCATTGATCCCCTCACCCAAGCCATCTCCCTGAGGGAGAGGGTATGGCTCACGTCACAGGCATTTGCAAACTGAGGCTCTTGCACCCTCTCCCTCCGGGAGAGGGTTGGGGTGAGGGGATCGACTATTTGGCGAAGCCTTTTTTCCGTCTTCAGAAAAGTCTTAAGGGCTGCGGAAATAAATAATTGTCCCGTTATGCGAAGGATAAGCGTTCGGATTCAAGGCGCACTGTTTGGCGCATAAGCAAGCCCTGAATGGGCGCGATAGGCAGTCATGTTGCTATTAAAAAGTGCCTGATGCTGCAACGCAGAAGGCGAACTTTTAAACCAACAGAATGGGATGATGTGTGTTTCCGCGGCCCTTACGTGGAAAGCTCTCCATTGCGATGCATGGTTCAAAGTAGAGTCACTGGCAAAATACTGGGTGGATGAGTGGCAATTATTGAGCTACAATCACACTTTGGCTCCATTTTCAGGGTAAAGCTAAATCAATCTTGCGTTTTCTCGCTACTATGTTCAAATAACGCATGTTTCAACTACTCCACACTCTTTTTTTAGCATGCTTCATGATATTTTCGCTCTGTCAGAGCACCATTGCTGCAGACATGGTCGTCAAGAAGATCGTGATTGATGGATTAAAACGAACTGAACAGGAAGTTGTGATACGTGAGCTACCATTCAGTCTGAATTCCATTTGGCAGGCAGATTTTCGTAAAAATAGTGAACGCCGATTAAGAAGCACAGGCATTTTTAGTGAAGTCCATGTTTCAGCTCCGGATAAGCAGGGACAAGTAACGATTTATCTAAAAGAACGATGGTCCTTATGGCTACTACCTCAGGCTTCACGAAAAGACAATGGCGCCACATCAGCCTCGGCGGTATTAGATGAATATAACCTATGGGGCTTAAACCATCATATTCGGCTGGCTTACAAGCAGAGTACTGGGAAAAACTTTTCCAGCCATAGCGGCTATTCTTATGATGGCTCTTACGACTGGCGCAGAGTCGCCGATTCCAAGCTAAGCATCTCCATAGGCGGCAGCCATAATGCTTTACCCTACGAGGCTTTTTCCCCAGGTATTCAATCATCTAGTTACTGGAAACGTAGTAAAAGTGGCTCTCTTATTTTTTCTTACGGCCTAGGTGATGTGCCAAGTGAGGGGTGGACTACAATAGCAGGATTGACCGGTTCTAACACGCAATACCATCTCCTATCAGGCACAGCTCAGAGCGATGTGATTGGCAGCCGCATTAGAACTATATTGTTGGGCATCAGTTATAGTAAAATCAATGATCATTTAACCTGGCTAACTGGCAAGGCTTTTAACTACACTATAGCACTATCAAATAAACATATAGGCTCAACCGTCAATAGCTATAGTCACACAGCATCATGGCACTCACACCGAGAATTATCAGGAGATAATACACTAAATCTACGTCTCAACGGTGGCTTTTTGATCGGAGATAGACAACACGCCGCCCTATTTGACATTGGCAACCGCGATGGAATACGTGGTTATTATCCTGGTGATCTTCAAGCCAGCCAGTACCTTTACGGCACTATTGAAGGACGCTTCCCAATCCAACGGGGTTCAAATTTTCAACTGGTTGCGTTTAGCGATTTAGGAAAGATCAGCGGCACTACAGGCACTCCCCTAGCACCGGGATTGGCAATCGGTGTGGGCACCGGCTTTCGTTGGACGTTACGCTGGCTCGTCAATGGTACGATTCGCGGCGATGTTGCCTATGGCTTCGCAGCCAAACGCTGGCGCTTTTATATTGGCAGCGGTCAGACTTTTTGACCTTTTTGACGCATCAAGACAAATAATCACCCCATGGCCATTGCTCTAAAAACGGACACTTTTCACCAAATGGATTCCCGACCCGGTCGGAAATGACGGACAATCCATACTTTAATCCGGCTTCCCTTTTAAGACGGGACATCTGCAATGATAAAAATTACGAGATGCTTTCGGTTATAGTCTTTTTTATTCAACAAGCTGTTTGACCTCAATCCCCATAGTCTCCCGACCTAAGCCTGACGGCCATAACGAGTGAGAGACTCCCTGCCCTTGCCGTCATTCCCGAGGGTTGAATCGGGAATCCATATCTGAAACGCTCTGCTTGATTCTAAAACCAATGGATTCCCGTCTTCACGGGAATGACGAGCAAAGAGACGGTTTGTTTGGCTAAAACTATCGCGTAGCGGGAACGCCGCTCAAGCTTCCCGAGGCTTAAGTCGGAAATCCATATCAAACAAATGCTCTGCTTGATGCTGAAAGAAGTATGCGTTCCCACGCAGGAGCGTGGGAACGCGGATGGATTCCCGCCCCCACGCCTTCACGGGGGCAGGTTCTCCACGGGAATAACGGGCCTAATGCTTAAATCGCCTTACCATGCATAGAGGGGAGTATTGTTGTAGCCAAAAAAGTGGGGAATATTTGACCCCTCATTTAGGAGCTATTTCGGCAGCCTAGGCTCTTGCTCCCTCAGAGAGAGGGTTGGGGGGGTGAGGGAATCAACTATTTGGCGAAGCCTTTTCCATCTTAAAGTGGAAAGTCTTCATGTGTAAACCGGAAAATAAAGGCTGCCTGAAGAAGGATACGCATGTAAAGCAAGATGATGGCTTACTGTTTTACGGATGCCGTTAAGAATCAAAAGTGGGACTTTATTCGCATTGTGAGCACAAACTAGCGGAACTAAGGGCCACGGAAAGAATTAAGTATCCAGGTTATGCGCAGGATAGTTGTCGGATTCAAGACGCACTGTTTGGCGCATCAACAAGCCCTGTGGGGCGCGATAGATTTCCCTTTCAGAGAAGACTATTATAGTAACTCAAGCTTGAATCACTATAAAAAACATGAATGAGGGCAGCATGAATCAAAAAGAGCTGGAACACACATTAAGCACCATCACCTCACAACTACTCAATGAGAAGGGCTATATTAGCATGATCGATCTTTTTATCCGACTCGGATACCTTTCCGCTAAGGATGTAGAAGCGTGGCGAAACAAGCGCATTCCATCTTTGGAGCAGTGTATTCAGATTAACTTGAGCAAGATCAGTCGGATCATGAAAAAAGTACGGAGTAATTGCATCAAGGGGGGGCTTAGAGAGAGCTACTCGGCCTATAAATCCTGGGGAAAAGGAGCCAAGATTACATTGCGCTTTTCTAAAACAGGCTTGGAACAGATTGAGAAAACCTATGCAACTCATTTTTTAAGACCCAAGGTATGACTATCTCGCGTTGCTGGCTGGAAGAGCAGATTGACCGAGATATTTTGCAGCGTGGTGAAATACTGTTCCAACGGGGGCAGGTACAAAAACTCGAACGACTAGAGCAAGACCAGACCATTAAAGGAGCCGTTAAAGAGCATGGCAATAAGCTTTTCTCAATCTATATCGAGCTGCGTGATACTGAGGTTGATGGCGATTGCTCCTGCTCCGTTGGCTACAATTGTGAACATGTCGCAGCACTTTTATATGCCCTTTTAGAAGCGCGCACTGATCAACAGCCTAATGAGCCACCGGGTCAGCCGCGTCAAGCCATAGATATTTCACCAACAAGCGCACAGCCCCGCACTAACCCGAACGCGCTGAACCAGCAACCGCTCAATGCCTATCCTGCCGATGTGCAGCAACGCATTCTTTATCTACTGCAACCAGTATCCCCTCCCTCATCACACCTGTGTATTCATGTAGTTTCTGCAAAACTGTTAAGCGATGGCAGTTATAGTGCAACCGCTCCCTACCTGTTGAGTCATTTTTTCACCCATATCCAGCACCGTTTTATCCAACCCATTGATAATAAGATCATCACACAGGTTACCGAACCTGATGCAGTGGGCAATATTTTCCTTGTTGCAGGCTCAGAGGCTGCCACGGTAATCACATTGATGCTGAAAACCGGACGCTGTCACTGGCTGGATGCAACGCAATCACCCCTGTCTCTGGGAAAAGCCGATACAGGCCACTGGTTTTGGCACATTAATGCAAATGCAATACAGCAGCTCTCACTACAGGTGGACCATGCACAAGCGAATCCGGCCATGCTACCGGCGAGCTATCTACTGCCATCCTCCCCACCATTTTTTATCAATGCTGAAGGCAGTCACTGCTCCCCAATCAAGAGCCTTTGTCCCGAGGAGCGCTACGAAGCTCTGCTATTTTTTCGGCCCATTAGCCCGAAAGAAGCTTTGCCACTAGAGGGGCTGTGCTACGACTGGCCCGCAGGCCTAGCTCAACCTGAGCAACTACACATCCGCCATATCGATATCGCACCGCAACCGCTTTTGCGACTACTACCCCATCACCAACTACCCTACCTCAATGGGCTCCAGCTCCGTTTTGATTATGGTGGCCACCTGACCACAGCCACCACCATGAACGACCAGACCATCTATTACCAACACCAGGGACAGTGGCGAACAAGCCACTGTGATCGCAATATTGAACAGGCTTTTATTCAACAGCTGCTAGAGAAAAAACTATATCGCAACCCCTTTCATCGACAACATTTCAATAGTGACCCCGAGCACCTACCTGACTGGCGCATACCCGCTAAAATGGGCTGGCCTCAGTTTTTATCCACCCTACTGCCAGAGCTCAGTCAGGCTGGTTTTAAGATCGAAACGATGCAAGGCTTTGATTATCAAATCGTGCAGGTCAGGCAATGGGATGTAAGTTGCAAAGAACGTGGCATTATGGGAGAGATTCATTTTGAAGTGGTGCTGGAAGATGGCTTACATATTGATCTGATTGAAGTGATCGCCACATGGATCAAAGCAGATCCCGAGCGGCTTTCAAAAGCAATGCTAACAACGCTTGCGACCCAAAACATTCAATACCTAAGTTTGGAGGATGGTCGCATCCTACCCATCGCCGGCAAAGTATTGCACGGTATACTAAGTGCCATGCTGGATATTTTCAGCCTGACCGCCGCCCAACAGCCTCTGATCCCCGCTATGCAGTGGGTGGCGTTACACAAACTACTCAGTGATACGACTAGTCAGCATCCTTATATCCATATTCAGGATGATGCTGCATGGCGAGAGCGCATGCAGCAATTAACATGTATCAATGAGATTCCCACCACCCCACCGCCATCGACTCTTACGGTGACACTGCGCGACTATCAGCAACAAGGCTTCAACTGGCTGCAAAACCTGCGCCGACTGAATTTAAGCGCTTTATTGGCTGATGATATGGGACTTGGTAAAACAATCCAGACATTGGCGCATATCTTAAAAGAGAAAGAGTGTGGTAAGCTACAACACCCAGCCTTAGTCATTGCCCCCACCAGCCTAATGCACAACTGGAAAGCGGAAGCGGCACGTTTCACCCCCGCACTCAAGGTGTTGCTACTACATGGCACTGAACGTAAAAAAGATTTCCCTAGCATCGACCAATATGATCTGGTGCTCACCACCTATGGACTACTCCGCCGCGATGCGCACATATTAAAAGCACAGCATTGGTCGCTACTTATTCTGGATGAAGCACAGCAGATTAGAAATGCTTCCACGGCCGCCGCGCGTATGGCTCGCGAACTAGAGGCCGATCAACGCATCTGTTTAACCGGCACGCCTATCGAGAATCATCTCGGTGAATTATGGACGCTGTTTGATTTTTTAATGCCCGCTTATCTAAATGATAGCCGTAGCTTCAACCGTTTATTTCGCAAGCCGATTGAGCAAGAAGGCGATAGTGAACGACAAGCACTGCTCAACCTCCGCATTCGTCCCTTTATGTTGCGCCGCAATAAAGATGAAGTGGCGACAGAACTGCCCGCCAAAAGTGAAATTATTCGTAGTGTGGTGATGGAAGAGGAACAGCGCGAACTATATGAAGGCGTTCGCCTACTGATGCATAAAAAAGTCCGCACGGCCATGCACAAGATGGGGAGTGGCAAAAGCACGCTAATCATGCTCGATGCGCTACTAAAAATGCGCCAAGTTTGTTGTGACCCCCGATTATTACACGCTTCACTGCACAAGCAACTCGCGCGCAGAGCGCTAGCATCAGATAGTATTGAAAATGACAGCACGCATCAGCATAAATTACTTCAATCCATTGACCAAGCAGGCTCAGCCAAAATTGAACTGCTAAGGGAGATGTTACCAGAGATGATCAGCGAGGGACGGCGCATCCTGCTCTTCTCTCAATTCACACAAATGCTAAAACTGATTGCCTCTCTATGTGACGAGCTTTCCATTCCCTATCTCACCCTGACCGGAGCTACACGTGATCGGGAAATTCCAGTCCAGGCATTTCAGAACCACCAAGCGCCACTATTTCTTATCAGCCTCAAAGCTGGCGGCGTAGGGCTGAACTTAACCGCCGCCGATACAGTCATTCACTATGATCCCTGGTGGAACCCCGCTGCCGAAGCACAAGCCTCTGATCGAGCCCATCGTATTGGCCAAAAAAAGCCCGTTTTCATCTACAAACTGGTAACTCAAAGCAGCGTGGAATCGCGTATTCTGGATATGCAGCAGCGCAAAAAGCACTTAGCAGAGCAAACCTACCGAGCAAGCAAAGAGACTACACCCGTCTGGAGCAGTGAAGAGTTAGCCTTACTATTCGCCCCAATAGAGGAAAGCTAAAACATACCTCTAGCACAGCTTCCTCTCGCAAGAACCGTTCCCGCTACGCGATAGATTTAGCTAAACAGATCGTCTATTTTGAACTGGTTTCCCGTGGCGGCGGCTAGTCTCTTTTGAAATGAAGGATGCTCAAATACCTCTGTATTTCGACGGCATCGCTGTGCTACGATTACGGACGGTCATAGGCTGGCGTCGAAGAAAATCATCTAGGTGTAGGTCACGGAGGAACAGATGTAAGCTAGCTTTACCGACCAGCATGATTAACCTGCGGCTATGCAAAAATAAGATTGCGGGTGGAGAACAACTATGTATTCAGAGGCTGATTTAATTCGCAAGTTTGAAAGTATTGAACGACTGTTTGTTGGTGCAAAAACAGCGGGGGAAAAACAGGCTGCGGCCAATGCACTCACGCGCATTAAACAGAGGCTGGATGAAATAGAAAAGATCGACCCGCCTATTGAATACAGGTTCAGTCTCTCTGATATGTGGTCGCGTCGCTTGTTTTCAGCACTGCTTCGGCGCTACGATATAGAACCTTATCGTTACTACCGTCAAAGGCGAACAACGGTCATGGCTAAAGTACCCAAACAGTTTGTCGACACTATTCTCTGGCCGGAATTTGAAGAACTGAATAAAATGCTCAAAAGCCATCTGAATGAAATCACTTCCAGCCTTATCTCTAAAGCCATTTTCAAAGATGATTCAGAAGCAACGGTAAAAGATGAAGCTCCCGCCATAAGCAACGCACCAAAGCAGTAATCGTTATGTATGAGAAGATCAAACGCAATACACCAGCACTGGTGGAGCAGACCTTGGCTAATCATGGTGAGTGGGATGCTGTTACATTTCTATTGATCAGCCACCGACTACGCCAAAGCGATTATGAAGCATGGCGCATAGGGGAGGTCAGTTGTTTGGAAAAGGTCATTGCAGGCAATCAAACGCGCATGATAGCCATGCTCGACACAGCACTGGCGCATGGCATAAGCATGGGCCTTATTCAGTCACCGATCTCTTGGCTGGGCTGGGGTAAACAGAGCGGCAAGAAACTACGTCTATTCGATGATGAACAAACCAACAACCGCTTTCAACTGCGACTCGCACCTAAAGCGGATAGACCACAACTCGACCTATTTATGGATGCACCGCATACGCTGCTACTTAACCGCTTACGTCAGGCCTTGCTAGCACGCAGTCCCGAGCAGAACTCACTCTTTGATCGGGCTCTAAGCGAGATAAGTAATGAGCCAGCGCTCGCGCGTCTGGATGCCATTCGCGCCGCCATGAACCAAAGCAGCATTGATAAAGCATTAGGGTGGTTGCATTATCTCAATGAAGTTATCAACCCGGCCGTTAGCGATGAGTTTCCGCGTCATACACTCGATATCATGGCTCCCTTATGGCGTCAGGCGGCGACGGCACTCTTAGCAGACCCTTTTGACCCTGCCCAACCGCTCAATCACGCTTCTGCCGTCTGGATGCAGGCCCACGCTTGGGAAGCGTGTCTTAGTTCTATTGCGCAGGTTCCAAACTGGCACCACCACCCCTACCTGCATGCGTTGCGGATTGAGGCGCTCTCAGCCATGGGCCACTATGAGCAAGTACGATGCGCCTATATGCTCTACTGCTGGCTATCGCCTGAAATGGCTACCAAGGCGATGAATCAAGACGAACTGCAAGCATGTGGCTTACAACGACAATGGTTACAGTTTATAGCACTCGAGAACGCTCCATCCATTGCTGACTTTCCTGCCATGGTTGCTCTGCAATATGGACAAGCGTTCGATGATGCTTTTACCCATGCCCACCATACCGACGGTTACCGCCACTACCAGCTACTCTGCGAGCTACTAGACCATGAGAAGCGCAGCAAAGAGATCGACATAGCCTTACGAAGTAGCTTAAAACATGCTAGTCCATGGCTATTTCACGCTTTTATGGCCATGGCTTCGAAGCACATACGCTAGAAGGTGAGCTAAGGGCCTCGGAAATAATAAAACATCCAAAAGGTGCGCAGGATAGAAGTTTGGATTCAAGGCGCAGAAACAGGCGCATAGCTGGGCCTATGTAACTGCTTCTGCAACGTAGAAGGCGAGCTTATAGACCAGTAGAATGGGATAGTTAATTCGTTCCGCGGCCCTTAAGTGACACAGCTTCTCACATGACAGCGTATTTTAAAAGTGAGGCTCTTGCTCCCTCTCCCTCCGGGAGAGGGTTGGGGTGAGGGAATTAACTATTTGGCGAAGCCTTTTTCATGCTTAAGTGGAAAGCCTTAATGTGTAAACTAGTAAATGAGGGATGCCTTTAATTGAATATGTTTATTGATGATAATGATTATCTTCATGCCCTTCGTGACTCTGTGGTGGAAAGTCTTTGGCTGTTTTAGGGATGTCGTTAAGCGTCGAAGCAATGGTTTTATTGGCGTTTTGCTGTCTTTGTGATGAGTGACCCTTTGAACAGCCAGAGTGTTTTTTATAACCAGTTTTTCTGTGAATAATCGCCATGTAGTAAACGTTGCATTGAAAGTGCGGCAATCTGGCGGCCCCATTTGAACTCTTTGTAGAGCTTTAGAAAAGACCAAATATCGCGCATCACTTTGATACGATCAGCCATCGCCATCGCCGCGAGTGCTTTGGGAAAATCGGCTTCATGGGGTCTAGCAAAAGCAATCTGCAATGGATTCCACTGATCAGTGGTGCGGCGTACTTCTGAAGCGATATTCTGCCGATAGAGTTCTTGAACGGGTCTATTTCGGGTGATTGCATCAACGATCGATTCACCAGCAATGGCGCCAGAGTGTAGAGCGCAGCTCATGCCCTCACCAATCATATTAAGAAAACCGGTTGCTTGACCTGTGATTAATACGCGCCCTTGACCAAAGACGTAGCGATTGATCAGCGAGGGTCCAAAATTTTCAGAGCAGCCTTCATGGTCATCATCGGCAGGGTGCAGGTGAACCCCGTGTTTCTCTTTGAAGTATTTGGCGACATAGAGGTGTTTATCATGGAATTTTTCGCCCACTTTATAACCGACACCAACAATCTGCCGGCCATCACGCGCATGGCTCCAGGTATAATGACCTAGATCAGGATTGAACCAGAAGTGGAAATACTCTTCATCGAGTGGACATTCAATGATCTTATGGAATTTCTGGCCGACAAAAAACATGGGTATATTTTTGTGATAATCAGGATAGAGCGAGCGTAATACGGGAGATACCGGCCCATCCGCGCCAATCAGGTAGCGCGTTTTTATGTTAAAGGTTTCGCCACCCCGTGTGCGTGCGGTGACTAGAACGTCATCGTCCGTCTGTATCTGTGATAAAAAAGAGGTATCATCCATCACTTCAGCAAAGCTCTGTTTGATTGCCCAGTGGTCCGCATACTTGCGATGTAGATGCGGCGTTGTGCCACCAAAAAAGTCCATCGACATCGAAACCATACTGGGGAAATGAAAGGTGACGCCCCGACAGGCGGTGGGTTCATGTAGGCCAACGCGGGGCAGTGGACCAAAGTTTTCAAGCAGAAAACGATGGCCGCGAGGGGAGAGAATGCCGCTGCAAATTTTATGGCGGGGCAGGGTCTGTTTTTCAATGATCACTGTTTCGAGACCCGCATCGACCAGTCGCTTGGCAGCCGCGGCAGCCGCAAGACTGGCGCCTACAATGACAACATCCACACTACGCATTTTTACCCCTGATCAGTTCACTAATATGAATCACCTCTTTGCCGCTTATTAGGGCCAGATGACGTTGTTCTTTTTTATTTTCTACAATGATGCGGTTAAAAACGCGCCCCTGAAATAGCCATTCAATCTGTTTGTTACTGTTGAATGTGTCACTATCATGGTTTATGCCAGTGGGGATAGCTATCCGTTGTAGGTCAAGATTGATGCTACAGCCGGTCGCTTGCCGCAGTGCTTCATAATACTCCACCCGTTGGGCATAATTGGCATGGAATGCGGTTGCATCAATGATGTAAAAATCATCGGCATTTAGATTCTGTTGAATAGCCGCATGAGAAGCGATGGTAAAACAGTCTTGATCAAAACGTTCTGTTTCAATTTTAGGCAGGCCAGCCTCTTTTTTGCAAGTTTTAATCATTGCCAGCAGATCGATCTGTGCTGGACATAATAAATTGCAGGCACCACATTGGATACACGCTGAGAGTGGCTCGCTTATTTCGCTAGCTGTTGCACCATGCTGCATCGCTTTGGCATAACCTTGGGCACTAAAGCGGAGCTCTCTGTGTTGTAACCACATGGGGCAGGCGAGTAGACATAAAGAACAACCATAGCAGTCAGAGAATGAAGCCATTAGAAAATCACATCACGATTTA
>JAUZRH010000137.1 GCA_030950555.1 Mariprofundus sp.
ATGATTTATTCTTTCCGCGGCCCTAAAGTTCCACCCCCAGAAATATTAAGAACCAAGAGCTTATTCGAGAATGGAAACCATCGCGAAGGAAAGCTTCCAACAACAGACTAAGCAGCCGTTTGTTCTATGGGCCAACGAGGGCGAGCATCCCAGTCGCCAGAGGGCTGTTTACCTATACTGCAACGCACAAATGCCGCATAAGCAATCATCGCAGCATTATCGGTACAGTGTTTCGGTTCAGGCATAAATAGCGTAAGTTGCTCACCATAGCTCGCTAGCAGCGTGCGCAGTGTGCTATTAGATGCCACACCACCAGCAATCACCAAGCGTGGCGCATTCTGCTCTAAACATGCTCGAACTGATTTTTTTGCCAACACCTCGCAAATCGCCGCCTCAATAGCGGCGGCCATATCACAACGAGCTTGATCATCGAGCTGTTCAATGCCACCCAGTTTACGCACAGCATACATCACTGCTGTTTTCAGACCGGAAAAACTAAAATCTAACGTATCTCTATTCAACATAGGACGCGGCAACTTAAAACGTTTTTCATCACCCTGCTTTGCCAATCGGGCTATTTCAGGACCGCCTGGATAAGGAAGCCCCAGCAGTCGGGCTGATTTATCAAAGCATTCACCAGCAGCATCGTCCAGTGTCTGACCGATAAGAGTGTACTCACCAATCCCATCCACTCGCACCAGCAGCGTATGACCACCTGAAACCAACAGTGTAATAAAGGGAAAAGCTGGCAACGCCCCACTCAAGCCCGGCGCCAGCAGGTGTCCTTCCATATGGTGAACAGGCTGCACCGGAATACCATGCACTGCACCAGCAGCACGCGCATAAGAACTGCCAACAAGTAGCGCCCCCATCAGCCCAGGACCCGCAGTCACAGCGATGACATCAAGCTCAGACCAGCTCACCGAAGCCTCGTCCATAAGTGCATCCACCATAGGTGGCAGAGCCGTCAAATGTTCACGCGAAGCCACCTCGGGGACAACACCACCAAAACGCGCATGCGTTTCAATTTGCGAAGCAATTTTCTCAGCCAGCACATGACCACAACCACGCTCTAACACCCCTTTATAAAGGGCTACCGCTGTTTCATCACATGAAGACTCTATTGCCAATACCATCATGACTCGTTCCTACCCCGCTATTCAATACCTAAGTGCCAAAGCGTTGCCATTAGCACTATTGTTCTATGAGTTCCATCGTTCACACCTCGATGCCGACTTTTAGGAGATTGACTGTAAGCACACGATAGAGCCACATGCAAAGTCTGAGTGGATGAGTGGCAAGCTCACTTCGAATTTTTAGACTCTAAGAGATACTGATGCCATACGCTAAAGGCAGCCTAGGAATGCGCCGGAGCGGGAAAATCAATCACGGTTTATCGGCTTTGCAAGAGGCTCAATAGTCACCCGATTATTTAATATGAGCCTGCACCAGTGCTGCAAAACGATCAAAGAGATAATCTGAATCTTGTGGACCGGGGCTTGCTTCGGGATGATACTGTACCGAAAATACCGGCCGCCCTTTTACGCTTAGCCCTTCAACCGTACCATCAAATAACGAACGATGGGTGATCTCCACCACTGCCGGCACGGCTTCGTCAGATACTGCAAAACCATGATTCTGGCTGGTAATCTCAATTTTACCGGTCGTTTCATCCTTGACTGGATGGTTACCACCACGATGGCCGAATTTCAATTTAAAGGTAGTCAAGCCCAACGCCTGACTGAGCAACTGATGGCCCATACAGATACCAAAGATAGGCGTATCCGATTTCAGGAGTTCACGGATTGTCTCCACAGCATAAGCAACCGCGGATGGATCACCCGGACCATTAGAAAGAAACAGACCGTCAGGATTCATCGCTAAAATATCAGCGGCAGTAGTAGACGCAGGCACAATACTCACCTTCATACCGCGATCAGATAGTTTACGGAATATATTGCGCTTGCAGCCAAAATCAAAGGCAACAACATGGCTAGTTATAGTGGGCTCAGCGTAGCCTGCATCATCGAGTTGATAACTGCCCTGCTGCCATTCTAAAACATTTTCACAGCTCACCTGACCAACCAGATCACGGCCTTCCAACCCTTCCCAGCTCCCAGCCAGCGCTACCGCATCATCTTCTGACATACCATCAGAGGCAATCACACCATTCTGAGCCCCATGATCGCGCAAGTGGCAAACCAGAGCTCGCGTATCAATATCGGCAATACCAACAATATTCTGTTTCTCTAGCCACTCGCCAAGACCAAGCTCAGAGCGGTAGTTTGAAGTGCTGCGTGCAGGGGCCCTAATGATGCAACCACGCACAGCCACATTAGCTGATTCCATATCATCTTCATTGATACCTACATTGCCAATATGCGGATAGGTAAAGGTCATAATTTGATCTGTATAGGAGGGATCCGTCAGAATCTCCTGATAGCCGGTCAATGAAGTATTAAAACAAACTTCGCCAACGGTATGACCCGTAGCACCAAAAGATATCCCCCGGAAAATTCGTCCATCCGCCAATGCCAGTATTGTTTCAGCCATCGCTACACACCTCTCAGGTTTAACGGCCCGCAGAGTACAAAATCACACCTACAAAGTCGAGTTGTAAAAGTTCAGCATACGCAAGCAAACTAATTTTTAGCATCCTTCAGAGCCAATTGCAAAACTCTGGGTGGATGAGCGGCAATCCCACTTTGAGTCCATTTTTGAGGTGGAATGAGGTGCATGGTGGTTCCATGGAGCAAACAACAGCGCGGAAATGGGCCAAAGTGGGGCCGCCGATCGCCGCTC